>JABFSD010000964.1 GCA_013140935.1 Acidobacteriota bacterium | reverse complement strand
GATTCCAGTTGCGCGCTTAGAAATTGAATGAGCGCGGAGCGGCACATCCAATGCGCTACGTTAGCGGGCAAAGCCGTGGGACGGGTTGTGCGCCGTGCAGTCGTGGCTTCGTGCCAGCCCTGCGCCAGCAAGGCGTGCGTCAGGTCAGGCGTTACGCATAGCTTGTCGGATGCGTCCGCCGTTGCCGCGAAATGAAAAGGCGCAAAGAGCGTATCGAAAACGAATTGGCACGCTTCGTTACTGACGGTGAGCGCCGCCGTTTCAAAGCCTAAGAGATGAGCCGCATCGAGGAGGCGTAGGCGCGGCGCGACGAAAGCCGCATAGAAACTTGTGTCTGCGGAATCGGCTTCATAATGACGTGATAGTTGCACAGAAAAAACATTGCTGCCTTGCCCCAGCCAGCCGCGCGCATCGAGCCAATATAAGAGGATGAGTTGTTCGAGCAAGGCGTAAGCGGCTGGTTCGCCCAGCAGTGGTGCCAAATGGCGCAAGCAAAGGGCAAAGGCTTGGGCGACATCACGGGGGCGCGTCTCTGACAAAGAAATCACCGGCGTCGCCGGTAAGGCGCGAAAGGCGCTCACGCCTCCCTGCTGACCCGACACGGGGCGCAAGGGAGGGACTTCCAGGGGTGATTTACCGACAGTCTTACCTGCAATCATGGCCTGCAATCATGGACGAATGATTTCAGTTAGGGATTGACTTGCAAGCACATGGTTGGACGGATCAATCAGGGAGGCTTGTTTTATCCGTTGGGAGAGCGTGCGCTTGTTGTGTCAGAAAAACGAGAATGTAAATTCGATGCCGTTGAGATACCACAGAGTTGGAGGAAGCAAAAGAGAGAGGCCCAAGTTTAGTAAATTATTTTGGTTAGAATGAGTGCGATGCGATTGTGAGAGCATAAATCTTATTTGCCCTATTGGTACTGCGGGCAGTCTTGCGGGTTCGATGAGTCTCATTCCTCTTATAGCACATCCGTGCCATCGTCCTTTGGGCTTTCTGTAGGCGCATGCACCAAAAAATGTTAGCAGGTCTGACAGTAGGTGTAGTAATCTGACGCCGTGGTTTTTCCGAATCCCGTACCTTCCACGGAAAAACGCAATGGTAAATAGCGTCAAATATCCGTCGGGCCGGTTACTCTTTACAGAGATTACCGGGCCTGGTTCGGCAGTGAAGCGAAAACTGAAAGTCTCTTGCCGTCAGTTAGTTATTCGCGTTAAGCTGCCTTTCGGTTGGCTGCCATCCCCAGTCACGTGAGGTCAAATCAGCGGTCTGGATTGAGCCTCCTGGTGACTATCCCAAAGAGAATTTCGGTTCAGTGTTTTGCCTGTTTGGGCATCGTGTTCCGGTGCGTCACAAGGCAAAAGTGTCTTGGCACATTAGTGCCATAGGTTTGTGTAGCTTGATGCACCAGGTGCAGGGAGTCGAACGAGTTTCATGAATACTCCAAGTGAGTTGTCTTCTTCTCAATCGGGCCAATCGGGTCAATCGGGTCGGGCGGGTTTTTTAGCGGAGCAGGAAAATGCCTCTTCGTCGAATTATTTATCTGCCGGACGCATGCGGCAATTGTTGGTTTTGCTGGAAAGCATCAGTCCGCGCGAAGACGCCGCCGCCGTCATCGAGAATATCGCCTTTCTGCAACTATTGGCCGATCACACGAGCGATGCGATTTACCTGCGCGATAGTGCGGGGCGTTATTGGCTGGCGAACGCGCCTTACGCCGATGCCGCGCGCCACACCGTTGACGAAATGCTGGGGCGCACCAACCGAGAGCTTTTTCATCACGAGGTCGCCGAACGCTTGAGCCGTTCTGACAAACAGGTGCTCGCGCAAGGCGAACCCATAACCGAAGAAACCATTTTGGGCGAAGCCGAAAGCGCCCGCGTCTTTCTCACGACCAAAGTCCCTTTTCGCAATTCAGAACAGCAGACCATCGGTGTGTTGGGCGTGATGCGCGAACAAACGACGGTTGCTACGGCAGAAGTCGGCGCGCCAGCCGCCAGCCCGTCACCGGTCTTTTCCGAACAAATTTTGCAACAGGCGCGCGGCGGCATTGCCGTGCTCAACGACCAATTGCGGTTCGTGATGTGGAATCCTTTTCTGGAAGAGTTCATCGGGATTGCCAAGCTGAAAGTCCACGGCAAATTGCCGCTCGAAATTTTCCCCACGGCGGGCGAAACCGGTTTGCTGGCGCATCTAGAACGTGCCTTGCACGGTACGACGATCAATCGCGTAGACTTCAATCTCGACACCGCGCGCGGCGCACGCACGGCCTGGGCTTCGTGCAGCTTCAGCCCACACCGCAATGCGCAAGGCGAAATCGTGGGCGTGATTTGCACCTTCGCGGACATCGGCGAATACAAAAAAGCCGAATCCGCTTTGCGCCGTTCCCAGCAATTCAATCAACAGATCATCAGCCACGCGAGTTACGGCATCGTCGTCTATGACCGCGAGTTGCGTTACATGGTGTGGAACCCCGCGATGGAAGAGATGAGCGGGATGGCGGCAGAGCAGGTGACGGGACGGCGCGCCGCTGAAATTTTGCCGCACGCGCAAGAGGCCGGATTGATGCAGATGTTGCAACAGGCGCTCAAGGGTGATGCGGTCGAGAGCATTGATTTTCGCCTGTCGCCGCACAAGGCGATTTGGGTGCGCGCGCATTTCAGCCCGTTGCGCGACGCCGACGAAAAGAACATCGGCGTGATCGGACTCGTCACCAACGTCACCGCGCGCCGTCAGGCCGAAGAGGCGCTGCGCGATTCCAAACAGTTCAACGAACAAATCATCAACAGTTCGCTCGAAGGTATCGCCGTCTTTGACCGCGAATTGCACGTGTTGGTGTGGAACCCGGCGATGGCCGAAATTTCAGGCAAGCCGCGCGTAGACGTGCAAGGCAAAACCGCGCAGGAAATCTTTCCGCACGCGCGCGGCACCGCTGTCGCGGAGTATTGGGAACAGGCGCTGGCGGGCGAAGTTGTCGCGGGCAAAGACTTTCGCTTTCCCTCGAACGAAACGAGTTGGGCTTCGGCGGTTTACGGCCCGATGCGCAATCAGCGCGGGCAGGTCGTCGGCATGATCGTCACCGTGCGCGACATCACCGCGCGCCGACGGGCCGAAGCGGCGTTGCGCGAATCGCGGCAATTCAGCGAACAGGTACTCAACAGCACGCTCGATGCGATTGCCGTACATGACACTGATTTGAATTACGTGTTGTGGAATCCGGCGATGGAAAGGTTGACGGGTTTCAACGCGGCGGATGCTTTGAGCAAACATCCGTTGCAACTGTTTCCGCAAATCAAAGAGAACGGGGTTTATGAGGGCCTGGAGCGTGCCTTGCGCGGTGAGAGCATGCCGCGCGCCGATTACGCTTACGCCGACGGGCACGGTTGGTATAACGCACAAATCTCGCCCTTGCGTGACGAAGAAGGCGCGATTGCCGGTGTCATCACAGTCTTACGCGATGTGACCGACCGCCACACGGTCGAAGAGGCTTTGCGCGCTTCGCAGCAACTCAACGAACAAGTCATACAGACAGTTAAAGAAGGCATCATCGTTTACGACCGCGAGGGGCGTTATCTGGAATGGAACGCTTTTATGGAAGCGTTAATCGGGATTCCGCGCGGGGCGGTGATCGGCAAAACCCCAACGGAAGTTTTTCCCGCTCTGGCCCCTACTATTTTTTCGCCCTTGATCGAAGGCGCGTTGCGGGGGGAAGCCGCCACGACGCCTGATTTCGAACTGGTCGTTGCGGACGACAAAAGAGCCTGGGTCACGATTCGCTATGAACCCTTGCGCACGTCGAGCGGAGAAATCATCGGCGGGTTGGGCGTACTCAACGACGTGACCGAGCGTAAGCAGGCCGAAGACGCGCTGCGGGCCTCGCACGAGTTCAACGCCCAGATCATCGAAAGCGCCCGCGAAGGTTTCATCGTTTACGGACAGGATTTCAAAGTCCGCGTGTGGAATCGTTTCATGGAAGAGGTGACCGGGCTGACGCAGGCGCAAGCCCTGGGCAAGCATCCGCAGGAAGTTTTTCCTTACCTGCGCACCAGCGGGCATTTGAACCTGATGAGCACGGCTTTCAGCGGCGATTCGCTCACCGGGCAGGATTTCAAATACGTCGTGCCCGCAACGGGCAAGACCTATTGGTTGTCGGCGCGTTACGGCCCGCACAAAGGATTGCACGGCGAAACCATCGGCGTCATCGTCACCTTGCGCGACGTGACGGCGCGGCGTTATGCCGAACACGCCATTCGCGAAAGCGAAGAGCGCTATCGCAACATTCTCGATTCGATTCAGGACGGCTATTACGAATTCAACCTGCAAGGCGAGTTGATCTTTTTCAATGATGCGTTGTGCCGCATTTACGGCGCAGACAAGACCGAAATGTACGGCCACGCGCACCGCCAATGGATTTCGCGCGAGACGCATCACAAGGTCGTAGAGGTGTTCAGCCGCGTGCTGGAAACGCAGACGGCCAGTCCCACTTTCGATTTCGAGACGCTGCGCAAGGGCGGCGAGAAACGCATTCACGAAAGTTCCGTCACGCTGGTCTATGGCGGAGAAGGGAAAACGCCGGTCGGTTATCGCGGACTGGTGCGCGACGTGACCGAGCGCCGCACTGCCGAAGCGCGCGTCAAACAACAGGGGCAATTGGCCGCTTTGCGCGCCGACGTGATTGCCGCCGTCACCGCCGACGTCGCTTTGCCGGAAATGTTGCAACGGTGCGTCGAAGCGGTGATTGAGCATTTAGGCGTAGGCTTCTCGCGCCTCTGGTTGCTGGATCAAGACGAGACGCAACTCGAACCGAAAGCGACGGCGGGCACGGTG
>JABFSD010000148.1 GCA_013140935.1 Acidobacteriota bacterium | reverse complement strand
GTTATTGCCCGTCACCGGCACGCGCGCCGTCGAACGGGTGCTGCAACTCAGGGCGGTGAGGCTGAGCAAGACACATAGGAAAAGACGTTGATAGATGGGCATAAGCGCACTCTCTGAACAGCTTGAAGCGGAGTCAAAAACTCGTGGTTTGAAAGCGCGCCGATGGTAACAGACGCCCTATCACGGGGCAATTTCGGCGATTAACAGCAAGAAAGCTTTATGACACGCCGGTCAACAGCGTGACTTTGATTTCGCGCAAGGCTTCGACGACGGCCTTTTGCGCAGCCGTGCGCGCTTGCCGATTGAGCATTACGCGCAGGAAATTAAGTTGGTTGAGCGCCGTGTCTACTTCGTGCGGACGCGCGCCCGTGCCGAAGGCTTTTTGATAGGCCGCGATCAGTTCTTCTTTTTGCACGATCACCTTGCCGTTATGCAAAGCGCGCAACAAGGCCGCATCGGGCACGGCGACGCGCAACCAGAAGTCTTCTTTCTCAGCCAGTCGGCTCTTTACCGTGACGAGACATTCGTCGAGCAGTTTTTCAAAAGCGCCTTTCGTCTTGGGTGTGTTGCGCAACAACAAATCGCAGGCCAGCCAGTTGAACGTCGGGTAGTTGTCGCGCGTCTGTTTGAGTTCGACGCTCAGGTCACTAGCTTGCTGATAGAGCTTTTGCGCACGTTGCAAGGCGCGCTTGCCCGCCGCCTGATTGGTTTCGATCAGCGCGAGGCTCTTGTGAACCCGCGCCTGCAACGAAACGCGCTCAACCGTCGCGGCGAATTTTTCAATCAGCCATTGCAAGCGGTCGCTGGCGGTCGTGAGTTGTTGCAACATCTTTTCCTGCTGTTTTTTCTCCAGCACGCCGCCTGCTGCTTCGGCTTCATACCACTGGCGATCAACGACGCGGCAATGCAAATTCGCCAGCCGTTCGACGTTGCGCAACGAAGCCTGTTTGTCAGCGCGGCTTACGACGGCCCGTTCATAGATTTCGATGGCCTTGTCGAATTGGCCGAGTTCGCGCCAGGCGTCGGCGAGGTCTGAGAAAACTTCGCCGTCCTGCACTTCCATAGGCAACGACTCGGTGAGTTTCGTCACGCGCTCAATCAGCCAGGCGTTGCGTGCTGTGTCTCTGGCTTCGGGTTGTTCGGCGATGCTGCGCAGTTCGTCGCGGAACTCGCGGCGCGAATACAACCCCGACGAACGTCCGCCGCCGCCCTTGCGAAACGCCTGTTCGAGCGTGAAGCCGGGATGGCCGTAACATTGATAAGCGCCCCACGTATTCGTCTCTTTGTGTTGCAAAAACGTCTTCTGCCGCGCGCGCAACACCGCATCGCCGAAGCGCGTGCCGTCCAGCATCTCGCGGTAAAATTCCGTAGCGAAGGTCAGCGCAGCGGCATCGTCTACGGCCCAGCCCGCCGCGATGACGGCTTTGACGCCCATCGTGATGAGCTGTTCGGCGATGCTCGCGGCCAACTGATGCGGATAAGGATTGGTCAAGCGCTGTCGTGTCGTAACGTCGTTTTTATCAATACGCCCCAAGTGGCAACAGTTGATGAAAACCAAATCAGGCACGGCGCGTAACTTGTCGAGTTCGGTCGTCGTCAAATACTGATTCGGCCCCAGCACGATGCCCTGCCGCCGCGCGTTGCCAATGTCGTAATCGCCGTGCGCCGCGATGTGAATGATTTGATATTCGCGCGCGAAAAGTTCGGTGAGTACGTTAATGCCCTGCTCTTTGATGAGCGTCTTGAGTTCGAATTGCGAAGCCTTCAACGCATTGGCGACGTGTTGGGCTTCTTCCTGCGCGCCGAAAAGTTCGACCATGCCGTGATTGGCGGTGTCGCCTACGACGAGGACGTTGACGCCGCGCGCGCGTTGCGGATTGGCGCGAAAGTCGAGCGACTTGAATTGCCGCAGCATTCCGATTTGTGTGACGACGGGACGATCAGGATGGGCGCGTTCGGTCAGCAACTCCCAGGGATATTGCGCCGCGCCGCGATCCAGCACGAGCGCGACGGGTTCGGCCAGTTGTTTCAGATCGTTGGGCACGAGCAATTCAAACAGCGTCGCGGCGAGTTCGGGTTTGAAGCTCGTTTCCGACACCGATTGTTCGATGAGTTGATCTATCCAGAAACGGCGCGTGACTTGTTGCTGCTCTTCGACGCGCGCGCGTTCGCCCATCACTGTGAATTCGAGCCGATCTTCTTCGTGCGACGGCGTTGCACCTTGCGCCAACAGATGATTGAGCAAGGTCGTGAGATAGGCGCGATGCTCGGCGCTTTGCGCGGCATCGGCGACGAGCTTGGCGATGATTTCTTCCTGCGCTTTTTTCATCGCGGGATTCGCGCTCATAAAACGCAACGAATCAGGCAACGCCGCAAGTGATGAAGCCGCGCTGGCATCGGCCTCTTTGCTCACAATTTGAATGCGCCGCCACCAATCGCTCGCGGCCAGCGTGACGGGGCGTTGATAACGTCCGCCGCGATCTGACACGAGCAGACGCGGCTTGACGGCGAAACCCACTTGATCGTCAGAACCCGCCAGCCCTTCGCGTTGCAAGCGATGCGCTGCGTGCATGGCCTGAATCGCCACGTCTTCATACAACTCGACGAACTCGACTTGCTCGATGCGCACGCGTTGCCACAAGCCTTCGGCCTGCAACTGGCGATTGGCTTGCACAGCGCCCGCGACGATGGCTTCGACCGCTTCGGCGACGGTGAACGCGTGTCCGCCATAAGTGCCGATCAACAGCGAACTGAAGCCAATCGAACGATGTCCGTTCGCATTGCTGCGTTCGCTTTGTTGCACGGCGTAACGCAAGGCCGCAGCCGCTACGCCGTCTTTGACCGTGTCGGCAGTGATCTCGCCGATCTCGCCCAAGCCTACGATCAACGCGCCCGGCGGCTGATGATCGGGCGCGACGTAAACCACTTCCGCCGTCCCCTTCGCACCCGGATAAAGATTCAAGCTGTAACGTTCTTTCAACCGCCCACCGAGTTCGCGGTCGAGTTGGGCTTCGGCGCTGACGATGGTGTCTTGCAAATAATGCCCCACCGCCACCGGATGATTGGCGTAACGCAGATGTCCGTGCATCACCGAAAGCTGCAAGGTGTAAGGCGACTCTTCGCTGACCGGCGCGGGCAGCGAACGTCCGCCGTTGAGGGCTTCGTAAAGGTCTTCCTGCGTGGGGTAAACCGGCTCGATGTCTTGGGCGCGCGTGATGATTTCGACAGCGGCACCGCTGCGGTCGGCGCGCGGCTGTTGCGACAAACGTTCGGTGCGACCCGCTTCGAGCAAGTCGAAAATCGCGGGAAACAGCTTCGGTTCATCGGCCATGTCGCCGTGAATCACATCGCTGTAATAGGTCGGCACATCGGTTAGCCTGCCCGTCGCATAAGGCACGCGCCCGTCGCCCTGATTGGTCTCGGTGACTTCGAGCGTACCGTCAGCCAGCCGCTTGAGCTTAATCGGCGTGCCCGCCGCCCAACCGGCAACATAGATCATTCGCGCCGGATCAATCGTTTTTTTCAATACATTGCGCCACTTGCTGGCGGCGGCGAGTTCGTCAGCGACGGGCGCTGGCGCATTCAACGCCTGCCACGAAGCTGCGTCGAAAAACTCTTCTGACAATAAATCCAACACGCCCGGATAAGCGCTAATGATGTCGGTCAACTCTGCGCGGCTGTGTTTGAAATCGAGCAGCGCGAGTTGCTTCAACAGTTTTTCTTCGCCCAACAACAATCGCGCAATGGCGGGTGCGCCGTTGTTCGGCGTACCCAACATCACCAATCGGCCTTGTCGTTTGGCGACTTCCTGCCACAGGTCTTTGCGCGCAGCGATCATCGAACGTGCAACGAGTCCGCCCATCGAATGAGCTACGAGATAGATCGGCTTGTCGTCGCGCGCGAGTGCGGCTTGCAAGGCCGTGCCGAGTTTCTCGCCCGCGCCTTTGACCGATTGCCGCCAGTCATAAGCGAAAGGTTCGACGCGATAGCTGCGGCTCAACTGTTCGATCAATCGTCCGTAATCGCTCGCCATCAGCCCCGTCGGCTGTACGACCGGCGCTTGTTGCCCGATGGCGATCTTTTCCATCCCGCCGCGCAACAACGCGAAATGATTCAGCCAAATCGCTTTACCATCGGCTTCGAGTTCGCTGCCCATAATGCCGGGCAGCACGAAAACCGTCCCGCGCACGTCGCCATCGCGCGCCGCTGCGATTTCGATAACGCGCCTGGCTCCGCGCGAAACAGTTGCGAAACCTTTCGGCGGTTCATTCGCCACCGCGCGCAACGCATTCGCCAACCGCGAGCGCGTGTCAGGATTGAAAAAGTAATTGAAGTGGCTGACATCGCTGCCCTCGTCTAGGAACTGCCACGCGGGCTGTTCGCGCGGCAAGCCGCCATCCATCGAGCGCGTATTCACGACCCAATCGTTCTTTTCCCACAGCACCGAATTGGTCAGCAGCGTGAGCAGCGAACTTTTCACCGAACCGCCGATGTTGCTGTCGCCTTTGATGACCGCCAGCGTAGCCGATGAAACCAGCGCCGGTTGATTGATAAAACCGATAAAGGGCGAAGCGGGCATCATCGCTTCGAGGCCCGGCAATTCAGCCGGTTGCTTGCGCATTTGCACCAGCGCGGTCAGCGTCGCCTTGATGAAATCGTAAATCGGATTTTCAGTCAGTCCCGGTACGAGTTCGACCGAGTGCAACAAGGCTGAAAAAAAGTAATCGAGATTATCTGCCAGCCACGTCGTACCGCGCGCCGGACAAGCGACGCGCACGAATCGTTCGATGCGCAACTCCCGCTTGCCTAACTCGTCCCACAAGCGACGCAACATTTC
>JABFSD010001144.1 GCA_013140935.1 Acidobacteriota bacterium | reverse complement strand
ATCACGAACTGCTCGCGCGCAAAGACATTGACGGCGTGATTATCGCTACGCCCGATCACTTGCATCACGACTGTTTGCTGGCGGCGGTGAAAGCGGGCAAGGACGCTTATGTCGAAAAGCCGCTCACGCGCACCATCGAAGAAGGCGAACACATCGTCGCCTCGGTCAAAGCTACGAAACAGATTGTGCAAGTCGGTAATCAGCGTCGCAGCGGCGACCACTTTCGCAAAGCCCGCGACATCGTGGCGGCGGGCGGCATCGGCGAAATTCGTTTCGTGCGCATCTGGGACTTTCGCTATCGCCCCGTTGACCCTTACATCAAACGCAGCAAAGACCCGTCGCTGTTTGCGCCCGAATTGATTGACTGGCCGCGCTTCCTGGGCAAAGCGCCCAAGCGCCCTTACGATGCCAAGCGGGCTTCGGGTTGGCGCTGGTATTGGGATTACGCAGGCGGCCTGATGACCGACATCGGCCCGCACTGGCTTGACGTAGCGATGTGGATCACCGGTTGCGACGGCCCGCGCTCAGTCGTATGCAACGGCGGCAAATACCAAAACATGGATTGGGAAACGCCCGACAACGTTCACGCGATTATGGATTGCGGCACGTTCTCACTGGTCTTTATGGTGCAATTCATGAACGGGCAGGAATCTGATGGCGGCGCGTTTTACGGTTTGGAAGGCAGCATCGTGCAAGAGAATCATCGCGGCTTGATGGTGCGATATGACAAGCAACGCAAAGAGGTCGAGTCGTGGCGGATCACGGATGAGAATACGCCGCACATGCAAAACTTCCTCGATTGCATGAAAAGCCGCCAGCCACCGCGTTCGCCTGTCGAACTCGCCAGCCGCGTGATTCTCGGCGCGCATCTGGCAAATGAGTCATATCGTTCAGGACGCAAAGTGGAATGGGATGTGGCGAAGTGGCGGCACGCTTGAACGAAGTCATAAGTTTGGGACTGCACCCCCCCCGCGCGCCGGAGCAAGTTATGGAAACCATCTCGGTCATTACGAAGCCGATGCGCGAGCTTATGCACGGCAGCTTTTCGGCGACTTGCCGCCTGATGAAATGCTGGCGCGTCTGGCAGGCGCGCTGGAGGGCGCGCGCGTCAACGTCTCAGTCAGGCGGGTTGGGTTGTTTTTAGCGGTCGAGCATCCGTGGTTTGAATGCTATGAAACCAGCATCCGGCGCGACGCAGGCGGCGGTCTTTACGCTTATCTGCACGATGTCAGAAAGCGCGGGCGCGAACCGAAAAATCTGGCGATTCGAGCGTTTCTGAGACAAGTCAATGCGGCGCGCGCTTTGGGGGTAAAACGCTTTGAGCTTTACGCTGCCGGTGACGGCAACGATACGAAATTCAGCGGCTATCGGTTTTGGCCGCGTTTGGGCTTCAATGCACAACTCAGCCAGAGCGAAAGAGAAAAGTTGCCGCCGACTTTGGCACAGGCGGGTGATTTGAACCAATTGATGCGGTTGCCCGACGGTTATACGTGGTGGAAAAGATTCGGACGCGAACGTTCAATGATTTTTGATCTGGTTGAAAACAGTGCGATGATGCAAGTGTTCCGGCAACATCTGAAAACCGTGGGCCTGATCGAGGAGTGAACTATATGCCTGTAACTTATCTCAATCGCCAGATATTGGCCGCCGAAGAATTTATCGCGGAACGCGAGGCGGGCTGGTTTAACCCCAACGCAACTTATGAGGGATACCTTGAAATGGTGCGCTCGCAAGTCACTTTAGCTGCGTGTGACAGAACCGCGCTTGCCGCACAAGGCATTGAAGTGCGCGGGCCGGAGCCTGACCTAAGCCCCGCAATGGAAGCCATTTTGGACAAGGTTTGGGCAGAAGTTGCCGAGCAAAGACAACCGGCGGCTGACACAGAAGAGGAACTTACCGCCTTGGCTGCCTAGTACCTTGTCACGTTGAATTTGAGGAGTGGAAAAGCGCAATGACAATGTAGGGCGGATTACTAATCCGCCCTACACCCCTCATTTTTACCGAGATGGAGTACTAGCCCGAACAAATCAGAGGCGTGACGGTAGACGCGCGCTCCGACCTCTTCAGCTTCGGCATAGTGCTTTATGAAATGTTGTGCGGACGCGCACCATTCGAGGGTGCTTCGCTGGCTTCGCGCTTTTACATCGTGCGCCCGACGGACGAAGCGTTTCGCGCCGCCATCGCACGGCAAGACAGCATCGTCTTGCTCAAAGGCGCGCGCCAAGTAGGGAAGACTTCGTTGCTCGCGCGCGGCTTGCAACAGTCGCGCGCCGCCGGAGCCAAAGTCGTACTCACCGATTTTCAAAAACTCAGCGCCGACGAACTGGTTACGGCAGAATCCTTTTATCTCGCGCTCGCCGACTTCATCGCCGATCAACTCGATCTCGATGTCACGCCTGAAGACGTATGGAACGCGCGGCGCGGCGCGAGCATCAATTTCGAGCGGTTCATTCGCCGCGAAGTGTTAAGCAAAATCGAAGGCCACCTCGTCTGGGGACTCGACGAAGCAGAACTCGTGCGTTATCGCCAACTCGTCAGCGGACATCCTTATCTCGCGTGTTGCGGCTTGCAGGAAATGGTTGGCCGCGCTCGAATCCATCGCCGATCACGACGACGGCCCGTTCAGCGATCACCTGCGCCGACTCGCTGCCTCTCTCGAACAAGACGCCGACTTGAGCGCCGTTGTACGCGGCATGTTGCAAGGGCAGCCCTGCCCTTCGCCTGAAAGGTTTGTGAAGCGCTAACAAGACGCTGACACAGCAGATGTCTCTCAGCGATACAGTCGCGTTTCAGATGAGTACGGCGCGGCGATAAATCTAAGCTCACGCTGGTAAGCGCAGCGATAACTCCCGATAAATCAGCAGCTTTTCTTTTTCGTGAATTACGGCATACAGCTTGCAGTTTGGCAGGGGACTGGAGCCGCACAGAGAAATGCGAATCCAGGTAAGTAACTACCAGATGGAGAAAGAGTGAAAGAAATGCAAAACCAAACAACGAAGAAAACGCAAGCTCAAAAAAAGACGCAAAATAAGACGCCAAAAAAGATGATGGATAGTCAAAAGCTCATGCTAGAAGATTTAGATCGTTGGCGCGGCGAAAGTCCGGCGGCAGGACAAGTAACTCAGGCAACGGAAGAGAAACTAGTTGCACAAAAAACCGAAGCTGTGGTCAAACAAACTCCGGCGCAACCGAAGCAGCCGACTGGTGCCAACGCAACGGCAATGCGAGATCAATCTTCGCAAAACTTGCAGACCGAGCGGAATTCGGCGCATCAGGAAACGCCGGATGTGACGGCGCAAAATTGGAGCGCCGAAGCACTCGCGGAACAAAACGTTTATGAAGATGAAACGACCGTGAAGGCGCGAATGAAAACCGGCAAAAAAGTCCGCGCCGCTCACAGTTCATAATTTCAGTGACTCGCAGGAAAGGTCGTAACGTGGTGTAGTAGTTATGAAACAGGAAGTACAGGAAAAAGAGAATTCTTATTTGGCAGACAGAAATTCGGCAGATAGAAATTCGGAAGAGAAAAAATGTCAGATTTGTGATTCGCCGTTGCGCAATTCGGCGATGTACTGTAACCAATGTGGCGCGCTCTGGTGCGAAAGCGACGGTAATATGGATACGCGCGAAATTCGCATTCTCGAACCCACAGATTTTGCGCTACCGCCCTCCGCCCAACTGTTTCGGGCGCAGGCTTGTTATTCAAGTTTCGCGATGGGTTTCGCGATGGCCTGAATCCTTACTGACACCACAACTTTTCCCTCACTCATCCTGCCGCCCGGAAAATCATATTCATCGGGCGGCGGGATTTAGTGCTTTTCAATCTCCTGATTTAATCTATCCGAAAAACTCGTTCTGCCCGTCGCTCATTATGAAAGAAACGCAAACATACTCCCCTGATTCGTTGCTCCCGCAAGTGATAAGTGAACCGCTGAGGCGCGCGGGAAATTACAGCCATAAGAAGGATGTCGCTCCTATCGGAATTTATGTGCGCGATTACGACTATCGCCAGAACGCTTATTCCATTCGCAAAGTGCTTAAGTTGCTGGGGCACACGCCGGAACAAATTGCTGCGTTAAATGACGCTCAGTTGTTAGAGTTATTGCATCCTGAAGATCGCCCGCGCCTGTTGAAATACCTGGCGGAATTTGCCGAGGCCAAGGACGGCGAAGTGCGTGAATTGGAATATCGCGTGAGCCAACCGGACGGTTCGTGGAACTGGTTTTATAGCCGCGATCAGGTGTTATCGCGCGATACGATGGGAGCCGTGCGGCAACTCGTCGGCGTTGTTGTTGATCTGACGGCGCATCAACAACGTGACGTCGCCTTGCGTGCCAGCGAAGAGTTTAATCGCAACATTCTCGAAAGCAGCGCCGATTGCATTAAGTTACTCGATCTCGAGGGTAAGTTACTTTCCATGAATACGCCGGGTTTATGCCTGATGGAAATTGACGATTTCGCTCCGTTTTTTGGCAAGACCTGGTCTGAAGTCTGGCCCGCAGAAGGCGGGGCCTTAGCGCGCGAAGCGATCAGAAAAGCACAAAACGGCGAAACCGCGCACTTTCGGGGCCTTTGCCCTACGGCCAAAGGTACGCCGAAATGGTGGGACGTGATGGTTTCGCCGATTCTGGATGATTCCGGCAGACCGCAACGTCTGGTGTCAGTGTCGCGCGACATTACGTCTTTCAGAGAATCGGAACGCGCGCTGATCGAAAGCGAAAAGAAATTGCGGATGGCGACCATCGGCGCACAGTTGGGTTTATGGTTCTGGAATCTTGAAACCGACGAACTCGTCTGGACGGAAGTCTGCAAAAAACTCTTTGGCCTGCCGCCGCACGAAG
>JABFSD010001193.1 GCA_013140935.1 Acidobacteriota bacterium | reverse complement strand
CAGATAAGCCTTCGCATCCTGAATTGCTCGATTGGCTGGCAGTTGAACTGATGGAACCATCGGGCGGCGGTAATCCGTGGAGCTTGAAACACATTCACCAGTTGATTGTTTCTTCAGCAACTTATCGGCAAAGCTCGAAAGCCGTTCCGGCGTTGATCGAGAAAGACCCATACAACCGTTTGCTCGCCCGCGCGCCGCGCTTGCGCGTAGACGCCGAGATTGTGCGCGACATCGCGTTTGCCACGAGCGGATTGCTCAACGCGAAACTTGGCGGCCCGCCGACGTATCCGCCCGCGCCTGATTTTTTGTTTCAGCCGCCGACGAGTTATGGGCCGAAAGTGTGGCCGGAAGACAAAGGCGAAAACCGCTATCGCCGCGCGCTGTATACGTTTCGTTTTCGCTCAGTGCCTTATCCGATGTTGCAAGCCTTTGACGCGCCCATCGGCGATGCGGCTTGTGTGCGGCGCTCGCGGTCGAATACGCCGTTGCAATCGCTGACCATGCTCAACGAAACCATGTATCTCGAAGCCGCGCGTGCCTTAGCGATCAAGACCTTGAATGAAGGCGGCGCGACCGATGCGCAACGGATAACCTTTGCCTTTCGTCGCGTCGTAGCGCGCAAGCCTGCATTGGCCGAATCGCAAGAGTTGTTGGCGCTGCTCAACACGCAACGCGAACGCTTCGCGCGCGGCGAACTGAATCCATGGAATCTGGCGACCGAAAATCCTGACAAGGCATTCGCGCTGCCCAAAGGCGCGCGGATGGATGATGTCGCGGCGTGGACGGCGGTGGCGCGGGTGTTGTTGAATCTGGATGAGGCGATTACGAAGGAGTAGCGAAAATGCCGAGGCGTGACCGGTATCATCAAAATGTTTGTCAGGCGTTGCTGAAAGATGGCTGGGAAATCACGAACGACCCGCTGATGATTTATCAAGAAGGCACGCGCGTTTATCTTGATTTGGCGGCGGAGCGGAAAGCGAAGGATTTACTGGAAAGCGTTGCCATCGAAATAAAAGTGTTTGGCGGCAAATCACAGTTGACCGATTTTGAAAACGCGGTGGGTCAGTACGAGCTTTATCGAACGATCTTGGCTGAAGTGGGAAGCACGCATGAGTTGTATTTGGCTTTACCGCAATCAGCCTGGATGAAAATGCAAACATACCCGACACTGTTGCGTCATTTGCGCGGCAGGCAAATTCATTTGCTGGTTTTCAATCCGCGCCTTGAGGAGATAGTCGTATGGATCAAACAAACAGATTGAACGAGTTCCGCCGGCTTATTCTGGAAGTGCTGAATATGCACGCGCAGATGAAAGGCGAACCTGCATGGATACAGTCGCGCGTGGAAAGTGACCTGTCAGGCGATACTCACCGCTTGATTGATCACGACCCGCGCAAAAACGGCGGCACAGATTACGTCGTCGTCGAACTGAGATTATTTGAGGGAAAAGTCTGGGTCTTGAACGACGGCATCGAATATGGCATTGCCGAGGATCTGCTCGAAGCAGGCATTCCCGCCGAAGACATCGTGGAAGAATTCGAAGAGCTTCCGTCTTTCGCATACGCCGAAGCGCAAGCCGCTTGATGCTCACACAGGTCGGCAACATCACTTAGTTGTTCGGGGGGTTGATCGGGAGAAGATTTATGAGTACTGCAACGACGACAGCGAAACAAAAACTCTTTCAGATACAGGTGTTCCATTACCCGGCAGAACACGGCGAACGTTGGAAAGCCGCCGTTGAAGGCTTGCCGGTTCAAGCCGAAGGTGATTCGCGCGAAGCAGTGATGGCGCAGGTGCAGCAACAACTGACGGCTGCGCTGACGAATGGGGAAACCGTTTCATTAGCATTGAATGGAGCGGCCCACGAGCCGGTGACAGCGCCGTCAGTCGAATTTCAAGGGCGGGCTGGCGACCCCAATCCCCCGCCGATCAGTGACGAAGATTTGGCCGAGATCATTGCACGCTTGCGCGCTCGCGGTCACGTTGGGATTGGCATCTTCGACGATGACCCCGGAGCCTTTGAGTTATTCGACGAGATTGAACGACAACGCGATCAACACACTTTGGGTGGCTGATGAAATTTCTACTCGATTCCAACACCCTGCGTGCTTACATTGACCGGCATCCAACAGTCGTGCGTAACGTCGAGCGCACGGCGGATGAAGATCTGTATGTCGCCAGTGTCGTTTTTGCCGAGCAGTTGCGCGGACGTTACGACGCGCTGACCAAAGCCGAAGTACAGGATCTCTTGCGAATGGAAGAACGCCTGCGCGAAACGCAAGCCACGCTTCAGCGCTTTCAGGTGCTTTGGTACACACCAGCAGCGATTGGTCAGTTGATGCAATTAAAGTCGAAGTTCAACACACGAAAACGAAAGGCTGATGCGATTCAGGCGGCGCTGGCGCTGGCAGAAGACGCCGTCGTGGTGACGCGCAACCTCAAAGATTTCAATGACCTATTGCCTGACGCCAAAATAGAAAATTGGATAGATCGACTTTACTGACACTGAAGAGATTGCACCCAAATGCCCAAACACATTCTTCTTTTCTTTTTCCTCTGCGGTGGTTGCCTCGCCGGTTGGTGGTCATCGAATATTACGCAAGCTCAACCCGCGCAATCGAAAAATGACACCGCCATCCTGCTCAAACCCGCGCGCCTTTTCGACGGCGAACAAATCCGCGAAGGCCTCGCCGTTCTCATTCGCAACGACAAAATCCAGACCGTCGCGCCGCTCGCTGAAATTCAAATTCCTGCCGACGCCAAATTCATGGAACTGCCCAACGCCACTTTGCTGCCTGGCTTGATCGAAATGCATTCGCACGTCTTGTTGCATCCTTACAGCGAAACGCCCTGGAACGATCAAGTCGCGCGCGAACACCTGAGTTTGCGCGTCGCCCGTGCCACCAATCACTTGCGCAATACCTTGCTGGCGGGCTTCACGACGATTCGTGATTTGGGAACCGAAGGCGCTGATTACGCCGACGTAGGTCTCAAGCAAGCCATCGAGCAAGGCATTATCGTCGGCCCAAGAATGCTGGTGACGACGCGCGCGATAGTGGCGACGGGCAGTTATGCGCCGAAAGGTTACGCTACGGAATGGAACGTGCCGCAAGGCGCGGAAGAAGCCGATGGCGAAAACTTGATTCGCATCGTGCGTTCGCAAATCGGCAAGGGTGCCGACTGGATCAAGGTTTACGCCGACTATCGCTGGGCGAAGGGCAAGGCCGCGCCTACGTTTTCGCTCGAAGAGTTGAAGCTGATCGTTGAAACGGCGAAGAGCGCAAACATCCCCGTCGCCGCGCACGCTTCAACCGTGGAAGGCATGCGCCGCGCGACGTTGGCGGGCGTCGAGACGATTGAACACGGCGACGAAGGTACGCCCGAAGTTTTCAAGCTGATGAAAGAACGCGGCGTAGCCTTGTGCCCAACCTTGTCGGTCGGCAATCAGACGCGCAAGCCGGAGATGATGAAAGCCGCGTTGGCAGCGGGCGTGATCATCGCCGCCGGTTCTGACGTAGGCGTCTTCGCCCACGGCGACAACGTTCGTGAGTTGGAAGCGATGGTGAAAGTCGGGATGACGTCACTTGAAGTGTTGCGCTCGGCTACGTCGGTCAATGCGCGCGTGTTGCATTTGGGTGAGCAGATTGGCTTCGTCAAAGCCGGATGGCGGGCCGATGTGATTGCGGTCGAAGGCGATCCGACGCGCGAGGTTTCGGCGTTGCGCAAAGTGAAGTTCGTGATGAAGAATGGCATTCCGTTTAAGGGAGCAGAATGAAATCTTTCGTTTGCATACTTGTGGTGTTGTGGTTGTTCGGCAGCAGCGTTCAAGCGCAAGGCTGGCAGCGCATCTTTGACGGCCAGACACTCAACGGCTGGAGCGCACCCGATATGACTTACTTTTCCGTAGCGGATGGCGCGATTACGGGCGAGACGACCAAAGAACACAATCCGCCTCATAATCAGTTCATCGTTTGGCAAGGCGGCGAAGTGCGCGACTTTGAACTCAAATTCAAGTTCCGTATCTTTGGCCCGAAAGCCAATTCAGGAATGCAATTTCGCGGCACGTTGAAAGACAAAGGTTTGGTGTGGGGCTATCAAGCCGACATTGCGGTGAGCGGGCCTTATCTGGGCGGCATCTGGGATGAGTATGGCCCGCGCAAATCGCTGGCGGCGCGTGGCGAACGTAACGTGATTGATGAGAGCGGCAAGCGTACGACTGAGAAATTCGCCGACCCATTGGTTGCAGGCTTGAATCTGGAACAATGGAACGAATATCACATCACGGCGAAAGGCACGCGCATTCAGTTGCGCATCAATGGTAAGCTGACTTGCGAACTCGATGACCGTGAGACGGGTAAGGCGGCAGCGAGCGGAGTGCTGGCGATGCCGATCATTCCGGGCGAGCCGATGCGGGTGCAATACAAAGACATTCGGTTGCGACGGTTCAAACCATATTAACTAACAACAGGAGAGAAGAATGAATTTTGCTAATAACTCTCAATACCAGATACGGTTGTTTTCCCCACAAGTGACCCAAAACGAAAGTTGGCGAGCCGTCGTGGTCGAGTTACCGTTTGTACAAGCAAGCGGGACGACACGCAGCGAAACGCTAGCAAAAGTCGAAGGCGAGCTGCGCGAGGCATTGTTACAAAGCGAAGTGATACCCTTACACCTCAAAACGGAATTGCCCCCCATAGAGGTTGATGAATTATCTGTAGATGAATGAGCTGATGAGTTACGGGCACGAGGTGTTACGGGGTTAGGAATCTTCAAAGACGACCCAGAGGCTTTAGAGCTTTTTGACGAAATTGAGCGGCAACGTGACCTTGACTTGATCGGTAAC
>JABFSD010001101.1 GCA_013140935.1 Acidobacteriota bacterium | reverse complement strand
GATAAGCCTGCCCGCGTAACCAGGTGGGGTAAAACATACCGGCGGATTCGTAAGGCTGCGTGGCTTGCAGGGCTTCGAGCGCCGCTGCCGGATTATTCTTTTTCAGGGCGAGGGCGGCGCGTACTGTCGGCAACCAAAGATTTTGCGCCAGCGTATTGCGCGGTTGGCGCTGCACGGTTTCATCTACGATTTTTTGCGCCGTCTCGGTTTGTCCGCTCAGGGCCAACGCCACCGTGGCGTAAGGCGCGACGGTGCCGATGGTGAAGCGGGTAAACAAATTGGGCGAAGCGTCAAATAACTCGCGCAACTCGTGGGCGTAAGGGTCGCTCAATCCGGTCAACAAACCATGCGTGGCGGCGGTGACGCGAATGGCGGCGACGGCTTCTTTGAGGTTGCGCTGCATGCCGAGTTCATTGCTGCGCCGAATGAATTCGCTGGCCGCGCGCATTTTGCCTTGTGCGGCAGCGGCCTGGGCTTGCCATTCATAGGCGCGAAACTCATCGGGCTTGCCCGATGCCCAATCGGTTTGCTGGCGCATCAGCGACGTATCGCCTTTGAGAAACGCGAGTTGATAAAGCAGGGCGTGATAACTGCCCCGGTCGAGCTTTTGCCCGAAGGCTTGATCCAATACTTCACGGGCTTCGTCGTTACGTCCCAGCCGCACCAGCAATTCGGCGCGATTGGAATAGGGAATCGAATTGCGCGGATCGAGTTGATTGGCTTCGGTCGCCAGCCGCAGGGCTTCTTCAAATTGTCCCAGCCGTCCATAACACACCGACAGATTGATGGGCGGCGAAATGGTGCGCGGATAAGTCTGGCGCGCCAGCTTGAACGTATTGATCGCCTCATCCACTTCGCCCGAAACGGCGAGGTAATAGAGCGTATTGATCGTGATCTTTTCCTGTTCGCTCACGCGCTCACGCAGCGCAAAGGCGCGTTCCGCCGCTTGCGCGCTGAGTTCGGGTTGTCCCTGATTGGCATAAATCGAAGCCTGTCCGATATAGGCCAGCGCGAACGACGGATCGAGTTCGATGGCGCGTTTGTATTGCGCCAGCGCATCTGCCGGATTGCCTTTGAATGTGTTCGCTTCGCGGCCTGAGGTGTAAGCCTTGAGCGCATCGAGCGAAAACGTCGTGGCGTATTCGGTGGGCTTGTTGAATTTTTTGATCGAACTCAGCGATTCGCCCAGCGCCTCACGTAATTCGATGGTGGCGCGGTCGAGAGATTTCAGTACGTTGTCTTTATTGGGCGGTTCTTCCAACGCGCGCGCCAGCACTTCACCGGTTTGCGCGTTGAGGGCTTCGAGTGTCAACGCGTAATGGCGGTCGAGCTTATCAATGCTGCCGACGATCAGGGCTTTGACGCCTTGCCGCTGACAGATTTCGCGTGCCACTTCGCGCGTCAGTTTTTCGTGGGGCTGGCGTCCCATGTATTTCAACGTCTCGCGCACTTTTTCGTCCGGCAGTTGATTTAGATAAGGCGTTTGCGCCAATTGAATCGTAAGCGCCTGACGCAGCGCGCCATCGAAAACTTCATCGCGCGTGGAGTTGGCAAAGTCGGCAATCAGAATCGTATCGGTCTCAGCCATCGTCACCGCCGGACGATAGAGACGATAGCCCGCTACGAGCGCCAACGCCGCGAGCGCCAGACCCGCCAGCCACACTGGTTTCTGGTGGCGATAAGCAGCTAGCTTAGTGAACCACGTTTGCGACACAGACAGGCTCAAGAAACCGGAGGGCGAAAACTGAGACGTTGCGGCGTTAGCCGTTTCGGCCACAGAGCTTCCTCCCTGGCTGTTGTTCAATGAAACCGCCGGTTGTGTATGCGGCGCATGGTTCGTGGAATAGCTAACGGTAAACACCGGCAACGGACTGGTTCCGGCTTGCGCCGTGAATTGCGGGCGCGGGCTGTGTGTTTCGGTTGCCACCGGCGTCGGCGTTGGCGCAAACACCGGAACTGGCGAAGGCGGAGCGGGAGCCGGAGCCGCTGCGCTGGCAAATGCGCCGTGCGTCACGGCTGGACGTACGACCGGCGCGGCGTGCAAATCTCCTGTGTGGCGCAAACGTTGGATCGTCGGTGGATTGATTTCGCTGCGCATCAGGCCGTCAACCAGCGAAATGTCGTTAAGGAAGTCGGCGTCCACGCGCGTCGGCGTCGTGGTCGTGGCTTGCAAATGCTGCTGATAGCCTTGCCAGGCGTGGTCGAAAAGTTGCGCGACTTCGCGGACGGATTGCGGACGATAGTGCGGCGTTTTTGCCATCATCCGTTGCAGCAGTTCTTCGACGCCGGGCGGAACCTCCGGCCGCAATTCGCGGATGGGACGCGGCATTTCGAGCATGTGCAAACGAATGACTTCGTGAATCGAAGGCGAACTGAACGGCAAACGGCCTGACAACAATTGATAAAGCATTACGCCCAGCGAATAGATGTCGGTGCGCGCGTCAATTTCGCTCCCCAGTTGAAACTGTTCCGGGCTGGCATAGTGCGGCGTACCCACGGCGTGCGAAACCAGATCGCAGGCTTCGGTCGCCAGTTTCGCCAGACCGAAATCCAAAACTTTCACTTGCTCTTCGCCGTCCGCCCGATGAATGAGCATGATGTTGCTGGGCTTCAGATCGCGGTGAATCACCTTTTGCGTATGAGCGGTGTCGAGGGCGCTGGCGATTTGCTTGAGCAGCGTGGCGACGCGCTCCAACGCGAAGACGCCGTTTTTGCGCAACTCTTCTTCGAGCGTAACGCCGTCGAGCCATTCCATCACAATGTAAGCGAGTTCGTCTTCGGTGCGGCCCGCGTCAAAGACAGTGGCGATGTTTTCGTGCAACAAGCGTCCGGCAGTGCGGGCTTCGCGCTCGAAGAAACTGACCATCTTGTCGTTGTTGGCGGCCAGATGCGGCAAGAGGACTTTGAAGGCGACGCGGCGCACGACACCGAATTGCTGAGCGCAATACACCGCACTCATCCCGCCGATGCCGATGAGGGCTTCAATGAGGTATTTGTCGTTGATGATGCGTCCGTTTAACCCGTATTGATCTTTCAACGAAAGCATCGCGCCATCTTCGTTACAGAAGGTTTGCGCGTTCGGGTAATAAATTCTGCACTTCGGGCAATGCTTCATCGCCACCTCCACCTACACCTTTAAGAGACTTGCAACGGTTGCTCAGAGCCATGCTGTGGCCCATCGCGGGATAAGGAGCTTTCTTTCACCGTTGCCCACTGTCACACCCACTGTCACAAAGCTACCAGTCGGTAAAAATCCTCCTTCTAGTTATAAGAGTGTATGAGATAAGTAAAAATTACAGCGAATAGCACTAGATGCCTAGCACTTCGCGGCCAAGAAAAGCCCGATTGAGAGTAAGTGTGTAAAAAAGCGTGTAGTGAAATTATGCAATCGCCGCAGGGATTCAAATTCTCTCAACACGATATAGTGCATTTAGGAGGCGTATTTGCCAGATTAAAATTTGTTTCCGTAACCATTTTTGCGCTACATCACATAGCTGTAGCGCGAACCGTTTGACCGGACGCTCCTTAAGCGTTTCCCACCAACCTGAAGGTCAAACTCTTTTTTTGCGGTTTCATCATCCCGCCTTACCTAAAACCGTTCTCGCGCTGTGGCACCACAATCCCGCAAACACACCTTTAACTCTTTCGAGTTTCTGTGGGAGGCAATATGAGTGAATCAGGAACGACCCCATTGTTTTCGTCCTTGCTGGCTCAACTGAAAAAAGCCATCGTCAATGACAACGCGACGGCCCATCAAACCCCAAACGAACCGCTCGTGACGGCTCCGTTGCCGTCTGAGCCGATAACCGCTGAGCCAATCGCACTCGAGCCAATCGCACTTGAGCTCGTTGTGCCAGAGAACCTTTCGTCTGCCGCATCAGTTAAAGCTACACCGAGTGGGCCGCTGAAATTGAGCGGTTCGATTGTGGCGGGCTTACACACGCTCATTGTCAAGGTTCCGCAGCCCGAAAAAAACGCTGAGAAAAAAATGCAAAAACGAGATTCCGGGCGGTTGTCGCCCACACAACTGCCTCACGTACAGGCCGAAAGCTGGGGCGAGCACGCCATGACCTATTTGAGCGTGGGCAGTTTCGACAAGGCGCTGGAATGCGCCGAGCAGGCTTTGCGGCTGGACGCGCAAAACAGTTCCTCGTGGCATTGTCGCGGAGCCGCCTTGTTCGCTTTGGGGCGCATACCGGAAGCCGCGCAAACTTTGCATAAGGCCGTGACACTGCGCCCGCAAAATGCCGAAGGCTGGGCATTGCTCGGACAGGCTTTATTCCGGCTCGAACTGTTTCAACAAAGTATCGAATGTTGCGCCGGTGCCTTGCGTTATGTGCCGCAACACACCGAAGCCCTCTTTTGCCAGGCGCGCGCTTATGACCGTTTGCGCCAGTATCACGCCGCAGGCGAAGCTTTTGAGCGCGCCTTGCGGCAGTCGCCCAACGATGCGGCGGCGTGGTGCGAATATAGCGAAGTGCTATGCCAACTCGACCAATTCGAATCCGCGTTGGAATGCTATGAAAGGGTTGCGCAAATCAATCCGACGCAACCTGAAAACTGGTTGCGGCTGGCGAATTTCCTCTTGCATTTGGGGCGTCCCGCCGAAGCGATGGCGGGCTATCACACGGCACTGGAACTCGCGCCGCGCGATGCGGCGATCTGGTTCAATCGCGGCTTGGCGCTGGCGGCGATGAGCCGTTACGAAGACGCAGAGAAAAGCTATCAGCGCGTACTCGAATTGCAGCCCAACGACATGGCGACGCATTACCAGATGGCGCTGACTTACCTGCAACGCTTTATCGAGGCGCTCGAGCAAGGCCGCGTTTTCAACGCCAAGGAG
>JABFSD010000385.1 GCA_013140935.1 Acidobacteriota bacterium | reverse complement strand
AGCTAAACGTCTTGCACGCCTGGTGGCCGGGCGGACTGATTATCGGCGGCTTGCTGGGTTATTTCATGAATCAGGCCAATCTGAGTTGGAAAGTGCAGATGGGCATCATCCTGATTCCGACGTTGATTTACGGCTTCCTCATCTTCGGTCAGCAATTCCCTTTGACTGAGCGCGTAGCTGCGGGCATCTCGACCGGCGATATGTTCAAAGCCGCCAGCAATCCGGTGTTCCTGTTGCTGATGGGTTGCATGATGATCACGGCTTCGATTGAACTCGCGCCCGGCCAGATGGTGGCTTCGGTGCTGGGCAACCTGGCGAAGATGAGCGGCATTCTGATTTTGGTTTACGGCTCGGCGTTGATGTTCGTGTTGCGCTATTTTGCCGGAACCCTCGCGCACCTGTTATCGCCCATCGGCATGATGTTCGCGTCGGTGATTCTCGCGGCCATCGGATTGTTCATGCTGGCGAATGTGTCCAGCACGCCGGGCGCTTATCTCGCCGCTACGGTGTTTTATGTCGGCGTATGTTTTATGTGGCCGACGATGTTGGGCATCACTTCGGAACGCTTTCCCGAAGGCGGCGCGCTCGCGATGGGTTTGATGGGCTTTGTCGGACAGTTCGCGCTCGGCCTCGTGATTTTTAAGATGGGCGGCATTCGTGACAAGTTAAAAGTAGGAGCGGGCTGGTCCGAGACGGCAGACCAAGCGACGAAGTCGGCTGCCGAAGCGGCGGCTGACGGAGCAGCTTTTCGCTATGTGGCAA
The DNA here is from genome assembly GCA_013140935.1 of Acidobacteriota bacterium. Classification (GTDB taxonomy): domain Bacteria; phylum Acidobacteriota; class Blastocatellia; order RBC074; family RBC074; genus JACPYM01. Next base: position 4,083 of record JABFSD010000385.1, on the reverse strand, counting down.
TACTCGCCATCGTCCCCGCCATTGTCTTCGGCCTCTGGTGGTTGAAAGACCGCGCAGCCGGTGGATATAAAGCCGTGAAGCTGAGCGAATCCTAAATCTGAGTAGCGAATACTGAGTACCGAGTTGAAAAGTTGATTTCACTCGGTACTCAGTACTCGGTACTTCTTAACCGCCAATGATGCCTGCCACGCCGCAGTTCAGACAGCGATAGAGCGTGCCTGAGCGTTCGGGGTAAACCTGAATGCGCGCCTGCCCGCAAACGTGTTCAGCCGCAATCTCGAACAACGTGTAATATTGGTCGTCGCTCAGGTCGAGCAGCGCCTCGAAGATAGCTTGCTCAGCGGCGGTGTTGCGATCAATCGCTTCGAAGAACTCGCGTTCGGCGTCATTAAGATCATTGGGCAGATCATTGGGCAATTCATTCAGACCATTGGTCATTTCATTCGTCATCGTTGAAATCCTTTTTGTATGGAAAAACCGCAACTTATTGTTTTCGATTTAGGCGGCGTTCTGATTGATTGGAATCCGCGTTATCTCTATCGCCGGCTCATCCCCGACGAAGCCGCGATGGAACGGTTTCTCACGAAGGTTTGTACGCCAGACTGGAACGCGCAACAAGACGGCACGCGTACGTTTGCCGACGGCACCGCCCTGCTCGTCGCGCAATATCCTGAACACCGCACGCTGATCGAAGCCTATTTCACGGGCTGGCCGGAGATGGTCAGCGGCGCAGTCGAAGGCACCGTGAACATCCTGCGCGAAGTCATCGCCGCGCGTCATCGCGTATGCGCGCTCAGCAACTGGTCAGCCGAAACTTATCCGCACGCCGAAAAGCGTTTTGATTTTTTGCACTGGTTTGAGTTCGTAGCCGTCTCAGGTCGCCTCGGATTTATGAAACCTGACCGCGAGATTTTTGATTACGTAACGGAAAAGTCCGGCGTAGCGGCACAACAATGCCTTTTCATTGACGATTCGTTGAGTAACGTAAGAGCCGCACAGGCGCTGGGCTGGCAAGCGATTCATTTCACTTCGCCCGAAGCCTTGCGCGCGGAACTCATAGCACTAGGATTGCTCAGGACTTCAGCTTGATTCGGCGAATTCTGCCAACTCCGCCCAGCGTTCCATATCGCGGTCAAGCGTCTCGTTGAGCGATTGCAGTTCGTCATACAGCTTGGCGACGAGTACGTGATCGCTGCCGTTTATTGCGAGTTCAGTTTCGGCTTTAACTTTGCGGGCTTCTGTCGCAGCAATGCGTTCCTCGATTTCGGCGAACTCGCGCTTTTCTTTGAAACTGAGTTTGCGTTTGCCAGATGCGCTTTCTGTCGTCGTCACCGTTGGCGCAGTCTTGACGGGCTTGGCGACTTTTTCAGCAGCTTCGAGTCGTTCGCGTTCGCGGATTTCGAGAAAGGCTGCGTAATTGCCCGGATACTCACGAATGCGTCCGTCTTTCTCAAATCGAAAAATACTGTCAACGGTGCGATCCAGAAAGTAACGGTCGTGGCTGACGATGACCAGACAGCCCGCAAAACTTTCGAGATACTCTTCGAGCGCAATTAACGTAGGAATGTCGAGGTCGTTCGTGATTTCGTCGAGCAGCATTACGTTGGGCGCACTCATCAGCAACCGCAATAGATAAAGCCGACGCCGCTCGCCGCCTGACAGCGTAGCGATGAGTTGGTATTGCATCGCTGGCGGAAACAAAAATCTCTCAAGCATCTGACCGGCCGTAATCCAATCGCCTTCGACGGTTTGAATGCGCTCGGCGACTTCTTTCACGTATTCAATCAGCCGCACGTCCTCAGGCAGCGCGCGCGCCTCTTGATCGTAATAACCGATGACGACGGTTTGCCCTTTCTCAATCGTGCCCGCGTTGGCTTGCAAGCGTCCGGCGATGATTTCAAGCAGCGTGGTCTTCCCTGCTCCGTTCGCACCGATGATGCCGATGCGGTCACTACGTTTGAACGAATAGCTGAAATCACGTACGACCGTGTTGTCGCCGTAAGCATGGCTGATGTTTTCAAGCGTAAGAATCTTGCCGCCTAGCCGCGACGATTCAAACGCGAGTTCGAGCGTTTTCTTGTCGGCAATGACGGCGGTGGCTTCGCGCGACTTTTGCATCACTTCATTCGCGTTGTCTATGCGGGCTTGCGACTTGCGCGTACGGGCTTTGGCTCCGCGCCGCAACCATTCCAATTCGCGCCGCGCCATCTGTTTGAGCTTTTGCGCTTCGGTGGCCTGGCGCTCTTCCTGCAACTGTTTCTTTTCGAGATAGGTTCCGTAATTGCCCGTGAACGATTGCACACGGCCACGTTCGATTTCGAGAATGCGATTCGTTACGCGGTCGAGAAAGTAGCGGTCGTGCGTCACCAGCAAAAGCGCGCCATTGAAATCGGCCAGATAACGTTCGAGCCATTCAACTGTTTCAGCGTCGAGATGATTCGTAGGTTCATCGAGCATCAACAAGTCAGGATGAATCACGAGCGCGTGCGCGAGGGCTACGCGCTTGCGCTGGCCGCCTGACAAGGTCGCCATCTGTGAATCGAGTTGTTGAATGCCGAGTTGCGCGAGAATGGTTTTGGCTTCGGTTTCGAGTTGCCACGCGCCGTTGCTTTCGAGTTCGTGCGCGAGATCGGCCACGCGCGCGAGCAGCTTTTCGTCTGCGTTGTCGTGTTCAGCCAACTGCGCACAAGCCGTTTCGTAATCGCGCAACAGCGCCAGCTTTTGTCGCAACGTTTCGTTGTTGCCGCTGAAGACCGCTTCCATCACCGTTTGTTGCGAATCGTAAGGTGGGTTCTGTGAGAGATAAGCTACGACCTTGCCCGAAGCGACGACGAGGCGTCCGGTGTCAGGCGACTCTTCGCCCGCGACGACGCGCAACAACGTAGACTTGCCACTGCCGTTCGCGCCGATCACACCAATCTTGTCTGACTCATCAAGACCAAAGCTGACTGATTCAAAGAGAGGCTTAATGCCGAAGGTTTTGCTGACGTTTTCGAGAGAGAGCAGGTTCATAAAATTCTGTAGGGCAGGATTAAATCCCGCCCTACATTGACAGACTTACTGAAAGTTCAGTTTGACCAGATTGGCGACGCGCGCTTCGACGATGGTGCGAATGTGCATCTCGCCTTTGCCAGCCAGCGTGCGCGGCAATAACACGTTGAGTTGATCGAGTCCGACGAACGAACCTTGCGGCCCCGCGTAAAGCATCGGTAGTTGCACGCCGTTCGCTTGCTGTAAGTTCACGCGCGCCGTGATCACATCACTGCGCTTGCGCAAACCCGTGCCGTATAAAACCAGCACCGCCTGTTCGCTTTCGGGGCCGAACACAATCGGTTTCGTCACCCAGCGATTCAACGTGGCATCGAAACGGGCTACGTCTTCATAGACCTGCGAACCGTCGGCTTTGACGCGCAAGAGTTGCGCCGCCGGTACGCCGAGGCCGTTGGCGTTGAGCGTGAAAACGCCCGGCACGACGGCGCGTACGTTGATGCGCGTGGCGAAACTTTGCCCGCCGCCATTCGTCACCGTCAGCGTCGCCGCGCCGTCAGCGGTGTTGGCGGGAACTTCCATATTGATCTGTTGCGGCGAAACAAAGAACAAACCGGCATCGCGCGTGACATTGGCGCTGTCGGTGACTCTCACCGTCGTACCGTTCAAGGTCGTCGGCAACGGAACCGTAGCGCCGATGCCAATGCCGGAAGCCAGATTCGTGCCGAACACTGCGACGATAGATTCCGCCGCGACGTCTCCGGTGAAATAACTCGCGGCTGAGACGGCGGCAATCGGAGGTAGTGCGGCGGGCAATGACACGACGGCGCGAATCATAAAATTCACCGCCGGTTGTTCGGGCGGAAATCCGGTCGTCACGAAGAAATCATTCGTGACGTTGGTGGCATTCGGCAAAATCACGTAGCTGCGCAAGGGATAAGGTTCGCTGCCGTCCAGCCAGACAAACGGCCCGGCGGTCGAGAGTTGTTGAAACCCCAGGTAAACGTCGCCGCCCGAAATCTGAATCTGACTGCTCAACGGAAACTCTACGAACTCGCCGGTCGTGGCGACTTCGGGCATGGTCACGTTCTGGGT
>JABFSD010000241.1 GCA_013140935.1 Acidobacteriota bacterium | reverse complement strand
GTACGGGCGAGACCGACGTACTCAAACTGATGGAACAAATCGAAAAGCTCGAAGCCCAAATCAAAGAGCGTGCCCCGCAAATCGAAGCCCGGCGCGCCGAACTCAATCAGCAAATCGCCGTGTTGCAACAGGCGACCACCGATGACAATGCCAAGCTGGTGGCGGCACAAACTGCGCGCCAAACTTATTTCGAGGCGCTCAGTCCGGCCCCCAAGAGCACTTACAACCGTTTGTCGAAAATGCGTAACGGGCTAGTGCTGGCTGAAGTTAAAAATTCTTCGTGTGCGGCTTGCCGCGTAACGATTCGCCCGCAGGTGTTCTATGAAATTCGCCGCGCCAACGCCATCATCGAGTGCGAAAATTGCGGGCGCATTCTTTACTATCGCGCCGACGCAGCGGCGACGTCATAAGCTTCTCAACTCAGCTGGTCAACTCAGCTGGTCAACTCAGCTGGTCAACTCAGCTGGTCAACTCAGCCGGTCAACTCAGCCGGTCGAATTCATGCAAGCGCCGCAGGTCAATCGTGACCAGCCCGTTTTCATCCGGCTTATTGAAGACGTTGACGAACTTCGCATTCCACTCCATTTCTTCCGCGCGGTAAGACGTACGCGCGTGTACGACTTGCGAAAACGTCTCATCAATGCCCGTCAATAAAATCAAGATCTCGCCTTGCCGCGCGCGGACTTCTGTCTCAGTCAGTTGCCAGAGCGGGCTTTCTTCGTTGATCGGATGAACAATCGTCCAACTCAAACTGAGAAAGGTGACCTTCGAGCGTTCGAGCGGCAGTTGATAAAACTTGCGTACGGGCTTGCCCTCCACCGATTCGAACTGCGCGTAAATCACCGTGGCGGCGACTTCGATCAATTCGTTGCGGCGTCCGTTGGCGAGGCGAAACATCAAGCCGGTGCCTTGCTCGTAAGGCGCAATGACGGTCTTTTCGCTGAAAATAATGCGGGCCGTAGGACGCGAAAAACGCGCGAAGAGAATTCCGGTCGCCAACGCTACGCATAACAAGCTCAACAAGGATTCGATGGTGACGGCGAGATTGGCGATCCAGCCGACGGGGCTTACGTTGCCGTAACCAATCGTGCCGAAGGTGTGTACGCTAAAAAAGAAGCCTTGCCAGAAACGGCTGCCGATGCCGGTGTTGGTGGCGTCGGTCAAGCCGCCGGGACAAAAAGTATAGACGAGCGCGAACAACAAATTGATGAACAAATAGCCGCTCACGACCATGCCTAAAAAACGCGGCCACGGCATGGTCAGCAAGGCGTGATAAGGATTCAGCGAAGCCCAATAAGACAAGCCGCGCCGCGCCGTGTTGAATGTTCCGTCACGGTTTAACAAACGACGACGGCTCTCTTGCGCGACGACTGCGCCAAAGCCGAGGTCGGGGTTGTGCGTTTCGGCAAACGGCGTCTCGGCAGCCGCTTCGTCGAAGGATTCCTGCACTAACCGTCCCGTCACCAAACGACGGGGGTGAAGCATTCCACTATTGATAGGCCCGGTGTTCATAAGGCCGACAGCATAAAAAAAGATCGCCCGCGAAGCCACACCGGGAAATCCGTGTGCAACCGCGCGGGCGATCATGTGGTGGGCGTGTGAAAGCCTATTTGAGTTTTTCGATAATCATGGCGTCGTCATTGCTGCGACCACGCACGACCGCGAGTTGCTTACCATCCGGCGACCAGGCGAAATCGTAAAGCCGATGCCGGGTGAAACTGGTTACCACCGCCGGCGGCCCACCTGGCAAAGGTTGTTGCCACAAGTTGGCGGCACCGTTTTGCGCAACGAGGTAAAGCACGCTTTGGCTGTTGGGCATCCAACCCAGAGCGCGCCAGCCGTTGCCGGGCGCATCGAACATCGCGGTCGCCTGCCCGCCCGTCGCGGGGAAAACGATGATCTTCCATTTGCCCGTCGCTTCATCGAAATAGTTCGCGGCAAGTTGTTGGCCGTCAGGCGAAAGCACGCAACGCCAGACTTTGCCGTCGAGCAAGGTCGTCGCCGCGCCCCCTGCCAAGTCGCTGCGCATCAAAGCCGCGCGCCCATTGACCAACGTGGTGTAATAAATCGCTTTGCCTTCGGGGTCTACCTGCGGAAAAAATTCCGCGCCGCTTTGGGTGAGCACCTGTGGCTTGGCCGATTTGCTCAAGTCGCTCAGATCGGCCTGATAAAGTGCGGATTGCCCTTCGCGGACGCCCTCGAAAATCAGTTGGTTTCCGTTGCGCGTCACACTGGGAAAACGTTGAATGTCAACGCCGCCGAACCGCGCCCATTTCACTGCTTGCGGCGGCGTGCCATCTACGCCGGTGACCCACAGCGTATCTGTGCCGCCGGGACGGGAAGCGTGAATGAGGCGCTGCCCATCCAGCCACGCGAGACCTGACATGCCGTCGTCGAAATTATTAGTCAATTCCTTCGCCTTATCGTCCTGACCGAGCCAGATGCTGACGCTGCGGCTGGTCTTGATCGAAAGCGCTTTGATGCCGTCGAGCGAAACACTCAGGCCGCTGAAATCTTCATGTTCTTCCGTGAGGGCGCGCGTCTTCCCGCTCGTCAGATTGATGCGCCAAACCTGGCGCTGGGCATTGGTCAACGCGCGAGCATTGACCAATAGGGCTTCATCGCCGCCCAGCCACGCCAAGCCTTCGACCTCAGGGCCGGGAGCCGGGCACAGCGTTTTTTCTTCTCCGCCCTGCACGTTGAAACTCACGATTTCAGGAACCAAATCGTTATGCGGTTTCTTAACGAAAGCCGCCAGCCGCGTGCCGTCATGCGACCAGCTCAGCGCCTGCGGCAAAATGAATTGCGGGCTGTTGCGCGTGAGCAGCACTCGTTGCGATTCTGCCGACAGGTTGGTCGCAATCACATATTTGGTGACAACCCCTTTGGCGGTGGGCGTCGGCGTAGGTGTGGCGTCGGCTAAGGGTGTGCCTTTCGGTATTGGCACCATCACCATCGCGCTCAGTTTATCGCGCACCTGGGTTTCGGATTTCGCGGGGGCAATGACGAGCTGAGATTCCGCACCATTCAGGCGCACGAACGCGAACTCCTTGCCGCTGGGCGAAAACGTCACCGGCCCGGCAATATTGCTCAACACTTTGCGGCTTTGTCCGCCGCGAATGGAACACACGTGAAGCTCGCCAGCGGGAGCCGCGTCTTTGACGTAATAAACCCATTCACCATCCATCGAAAGCGTAACGCCCTTAATGTCTACGTCGGGCGAAACCGCCAGAACGGTCTCGCGCGTCTCCGCCAATTCCTTATAGAGTAAAGTACGCTTGCCGTTGTTTTCGGTGACGTAAGCCAGCGAGGTTCCACTGGGAGACAGCGCCAAGGTCGTAACGCGCCCGCTGCTGGTAGCTTTCGTCGTAGGCGTCACTTCGGTGGGCAACCGGAATTGCCGGTCTTCCTTTTGAAAATAAAGGTACGCCATCCCGGAACCGAGCGCCATCAGCATCAGCAACGTACCGACCGCAATCTGAATGAGATATTCTTTGAGAAAGTTGGCCGTTCCTTCCCAAAATAATTTCAGGTCTTCTTTGAACGTGCCCTTGTCTTTTAGTAAGGCATCAGCAGGAACGAACTGTAATTCGCATTGGTCTTCGATCAGCGCTTTGAGTGCGGCGGCAAATTCGGCGGCTGTTTGATAGCGGGCCTCCGTGGTTTTTTCCAGCGCCTTTAAGATGACTTCATCCAGCCCCACCGGCGCATCGGGCAAATAAGCCGTCAGCGACATCGGCTGGTCGCGCACAATGGCGACGGTCACCTCTTCGGCAGTGCGCCCGCTAAAAGGCAATTGCCCCGTGAAGAGTTCGTAACAAACCGTGCCCAAACTGAATACGTCAGATTGCCGCGTAGGCTTTTCGCCGCGCACTTGTTCCGGGCTTAGATAACGCGCGCTGCCGATGGTCGGTTTGATTTTGGGCGCATTCGGCCCGCGCAACATCAACGCCACTTGCGTCGCCAACGCCACCACGAAATCAAGCACCTTGACGCCGCCGGTCGCTGTCAGCATGACGTTTGAGGGTTTCAGCGAAAGGTGCAACACGCCCTGTTGATGGGCGTATTCCAGCGCATCGGCGATTTGCATCGCCACGTGAATTTTTTCTGCCATCGTACGCGCCAGCCCGATGCCGATTTCGTCCAGCGACTGGCCGCGCACATATTCGGTCACGACGTAAGGTCGTCCCTCCTGGTCAATGCCCGCGTCGAGCACTTTGCTGATGTTGGCATGTTGTAAGACGGGCGAGGTCTTGAGGATTTCGACAAAGCGGCGGGCGCTTTCTTCCGTCCATCCCAGGCTGCCGGGCAACAGTTTGAGCGCTCCATCAATATTCTGATAATCGTCGCGGGCGCGATAAACTTCGCCCAAGCCGCTCACGCCGATACGCATCAAAATCTGATACGTACCTATGATCGTTCCGGCTCGCAACCATTCCTTCATCTCATCACCTTCTCAATGCGTTTTTTGATAACTCTTACACCCGTGCTAGTTCCCTGTTAAGATTTGGCACTTGTTGGATACGGGCGACGATTTCGAACCTGACGGCAGGATGCGGGTTCGAGCTGGGATGCTCGTTTGAAAGGAGCGCTTCGCCGTGGGCAGCCAAAGCGCGCGCATTTAACCACGAACCTGTCTGAAAAGGGAACGAATTTTTTCTGGTTGCCGAGAACCGACAACCGGCAACCGATAACCGATCATGAAAAAAACACTCGAACAACTCCGCAGCCAACGCTGGTTTGCGGCTTCTACGTTACGCGGCTTCGGACATCGTTCGCGGCTGAAACAAATGGGTTACGCGCCCGAAGATTATCAGGGCAAGCCGGTGATTGCGGTGATCAATACGT
>JABFSD010000943.1 GCA_013140935.1 Acidobacteriota bacterium | reverse complement strand
CATAAGACACAAAAAGAATCTTCAGAAAATTTTTGTGTCTTATGTGCTTTTTGTGGCGAAAACCCTTCAGTCGGAGCGCGGCGCGACTAATTACCGCTGCCCGCTTTTTTCATAGCTTCACCGGCTTTTTCCGTACCTTCCCCAACTTTTTTGACACCTTTTTTAACGCCGCGTTTGGTGGCGCGCGCGCCCTTGACGGTTTTTCGCTTAACTGTTTTGGCGACTTTTACGGTACCGTCAGCCGTAGCCTCACCGATATTTTTTGCTCCATTACCAACTTGTTTCGCTCCGTCTTTGAGCTTGTCACCTACTCCCTGCGGCAGCGCGAAGGAGTTACTCGTCAATGCCAAAGCAACCAGCAAACTTCCTACAAAATTTTTCATAACTAATTTCCTCCCAAGAGTTATAGCGACCAGCGATTAACTGTGCGCTGCCCGTGATTTGATTTGATCGGCGCGTTTCGCGTCCGTGTAACTTTGAGATTAGCGCTGCCTGCCGCTAACCGTCGTTACGTGAGCGGCAGGCAGCGCCGGATGCGTCAGTTGCTGCTGTGCGCCGTTAGGTGGCGGAACCACTATGGTCTTTCGGCAGCACGTCGTTGTTTTCCTGACGCAGACGACCTTCCAGGTTTTCTTTTTGCCCTTCGCGTTTCAGGGCTTCGTTGCCGGTGAGCGAGCCGAGCTTTTCTTTGAGCGCACCTTTGGCTCGTTCACCGAGGGCGGCGGCTTCTTCCACGATGGCGCTTTCATAAATCTTTTCTGTTACGGATGATGCGGTTGACATAAATACCTCTCTCCTTGACCTGAAAAAAACTGCTGTGATAAGGCCACTGCCTAATTTGTGCGGCAGGCACTTGCCCGCCAGCAGAGACGCTTTCACGTCCGGCGCTAACTCAAGCAAGCGCGGGCGATCAATTCAGCTTTATCTCGGTCCCCCCACCGAAGCGATAAAGACTTGAATAGCGCACCACGCTTGCCTGAGTCATTGTCCGGCGATAGCGAAGGGGCAAACACCGTGCCTTGATCACTGGCGTTGGGTTTACTGGATTTAACGTTTATGCTGCGTCTCAAAGTGAACTTTTGAAGAACGCTGTATTGCAACGGAACGCCGTTTTCGCGGCTGCTGTATCAGTGGGTGACGTTCCCCTCAGGAACCCAAAATGCTATAGCTTTCTTATGGTAAATCCGATTTGGGTAGCGACCATCAACGCTTCGTTACAGAAGCTCACAAAAACCTGTCCGCACTGCCATCGGCGCGGCGTTTATCCGAAAAAGAGCGCCGGGCAGTTTTATACGTGCAAGCATTGCGGGCATAAATTCAAAGAGAAGGCGACGTCACAAAAATAATCATTCATGTGGACGCAGAGACGCATTCAAATAGGCTTTGTATTGGTCATTCTGGTGGTACTGGTCAATGCGCTGGTCGCTTATGACTCCATCAAACGCTTGCAACAGAAGACCGAGGCGGTGTCGCATACGCACGAGGTTTTGCTCGGCACGGCGCAATTGCTCGAAGCCTTGCTGAACGCTGAAACCGGCCAGCGCGGCTATGTGATTACCAATGTGAAAGAATATCTCGACCCTTATTACGCCGGGGTGAGAATGGTGCAACCACGGCTGGACTTGTTAGGGACGTATTTCGACGACGATGCCGAAAGCCGCGAGCATTACCGACAACTCAAGCCGCTGATCAAACAAAAGCTGGAAGAGTTAGAGGCCACGATTGCCTTATCTGATAGAACCAATTTGATGGATACGCGCACGGCCATCGTGTCGCGGCGCGGCAAAACGCTGATGGATCAGGTGCGCGGCGTGATTGGCCGCATCGAACAGCGGCAGACCGACATTCGCAAACAGCGCCTGATCGAGCGCGACGCCGCGATTCAAAGCGCGTTGCTGGCGCTGGTCATTGGTATGTCAATCACGCTCGCCGCGATTGCGCTGGCCTATACGCTCAATCGCCGCGAAGTCGAAGCGAATGTGCGCGGGCAAGCCGCTCTGGAAGAAGCCAACGCGCGGCTCGAAGCGCGCGTGGAAGAACGCACGATACAACTCAACACGACCAATCAGGAACTCGCGCGCAGCAACCGCGAGTTGCAGGATTTCGCCTTTGTCGCATCGCACGATTTGCAGGAACCGTTGCGCAAGATTCAGGCGTTCGGCGATTTGCTGAAAAAGGATTACGGCACGGCGCTCGGCGCAGAAGGCTGCGATTTTATCGAACGCATGCAAAACGCTTCGCGGCGCATGGACAGGTTAATTAAAGACCTGTTGGCGTTTTCGCGCGTCACGACGAAAGCCCAACCGTTCGTGCCAACCGACTTAAACAAGATCGGGCAGGAAGTAATGGAAGACCTCGAGGCGCGCATCAGACGCAGCGGCGGAAAAGTCGAATTTGCCGACTTGCCGACGCTTGAGGCCGATGCGTTGCAGGTGCATCAATTGCTGCTAAACCTGATCGGCAACGCGCTGAAGTTTCATCGCGCTGGTGTGCCGCCCGTCATCACGGTCAACGCCACCGAAGAAGCAGACATGATCGAACTCAGCGTCGCCGACAACGGCATCGGCTTTGACGAAAAATACCTGGATCGAATTTTTACGCCCTTTCAACGCTTGCACGGAAAAAATGAATTTGAAGGTACCGGCATGGGCTTGGCGATTTGCCGCAAGGTTGTCGAACGGCATGGTGGCACGATCACCGCACGAAGCCAGCCGAACGTCGGCAGCACGTTCGTGATTCGTTTGCCCCGCACTCACCAACCGCCTACAGTTCAAACCATAGAGGAAAATTCATGAGCGACGCCCCGCAACCCATAATGATTTTGATGGCTGACGACGATCCCGATGATTGTTTGTTGACGCAACGCGCGTTGAGCGCCAGCCGCGTGATTAACGAGGTTCGCTTTGTCGGAGACGGCGAAGAACTGATGGATTATTTGCTCAAGCGCGGCGCTTATGCCGAGGCCGACGCGCCACGTCCGAATTTGATCTTGCTCGATCTCAACATGCCGCGCAAAGACGGACGCGAAGCCTTGCGCGAAATCAAACAGCACCACTCATTGCACTGCATTCCGGTGGTCGTGATGACGACGTCGAAAGAGGAAGAGGATATTGTTCGCAGCTACGATCTGGGTGCGAACTCGTTTATCACCAAGCCCGTCACCTTTGATCGTCTGGTAGAACTAATGTCGGTGCTGGGCACTTATTGGGTAGAAATCGTCGAGTTACCGAAAAACCGCGTCGAAAAATAATGCACTACTGAGTTTTGTGTGGCTTAAAACTGAAAAGGAAAAATTTCACAGGATTAACAGGATTTTCAGGATGGACAGGATGAGGAGAACGTTGTGAGGTCTTTCTCTCTAAGCCATCCTGTCCATCCTGAAAATCCTGTTAATCCTGTGAAATTCTGTTTTCACTACTCACACTCTTTGCAGTAGTGCCAAAAATAAAAGGCACGAAACTATGAAACCAATGCGCGTCTTGCTCATCGAAGACGACGAAGATGATTACGTTGTCGCGCGGCGTTTGCTGACGGACATTTACGACGACCGGCTGCAACTGGTGTGGGCGGCGACTTATGACGAAGGGCTGGAAAAACTTTCGCCCTGCGATTTTGACGTATGCCTGCTCGATTACCGGTTGGGCGCGCGCAACGGCATCGAATTGTTGCGCGAAGTTTGCGCCGACAAATATCCCGTGCCGATCATTCTGATGACCGGTCAGGGCGATAGGGAAGTAGACATCGAGGCCTCGAACGCAGGTGCCGCCGATTACTTGCTCAAGAATCAGCCCGACACGACCTTGCTCGAACGCGCGATTCGTTATTCGATTCAGCACAAGCAAAGCGAAGCCGCGCGCCTCGAACTCATCAAGGAACGCGAAGCCCGCGAAAGCGCCGAGCAGGCCAATCGCGCGAAAGATGCGTTTCTGGCGATGGTTACGCACGAGTTGCGTTCGCCGTTGAATGCGATTCTGGGTTGGGCGCAAATTTTGCGCGCGCAAGCCGCCGACGAAAACACCACCCAACACGCGCTCGAAATCATCGAGAAAAGCGCGCGCACCCAATCGCGTTTGATCGAAGACATTCTCGACACGGCGCGGGCTACGTCAGGGCAGTTGCGCATTGACGTGCGTTCGGTCGTGCTGCCCGACGTGATTGCCTCTGCCATCGAAGTCGTCAAACCCGCCGCCGACGCCAAGAACATCACGATTGAAAGCACGCTCGACAAAAACGTAAACGTCATCACCGGCGACCCCGAACGCTAGCAACAAATCATCTGGAATTTGCTTTCCAACGCGATCAAGTTCACGCCGCCAGACGGCCAGGTTTCGATTCATCTCGAACGCGCCGATCCGCACGCGCGCATCACCATCCGCGACAACGGCAACGGCATTGAGGCAGCTTTTTTGCCCTATATCTTCGACCGTTTCGCGCAACAACCCGGCACGGCCGCCACCACCAAACGCCGCAGCGGACTCGGACTCGGACTCGCCCTCGCGCGCCAACTGGTCGAATTGCACGGCGGCTCCATCGAAGCCGCCAGCGAGGGGCCGGGTCGCGGTTCGACGTTCACACTCGACTTTCCGCTGCGTGCCATCGCGCCCGCGCCGCAAGCTCCGACCACGACAGAACGACGCACCGCGATCACTACGGTTGCGGTTTCGCTCGCCGACGTGCGCGTGCTGGTCGTTGACGACGAAGGCGACGCGCGGGCGCTGGTGGCTACCGTATTGAAACAAGCCGGCGCGCGTGTCACGCAAGCCGACAGCGCCGATGAGGGGCTTGCCCGCTTCGAAGGCGAAAAACCGTTCGATGTGATCGTCTCTGACATCGGCATGCCGGGCAAAGACGGCTACAGTTT
>JABFSD010000070.1 GCA_013140935.1 Acidobacteriota bacterium | reverse complement strand
GGAATGCGGGCGTACGGAATTTGATTGGCAGCGACATTCACGGCGTCATTCATCGTGAGCGCACGATTGGTATGCACGAAGGCACGCGCTGGTGGGTTGAGAATACGAATCAGGAAAATCGCACCGGTACGATTCACGATGTTATCAGCGGCGCTGATTTATTCCTCGGCGTGTCTGCGCCCGGCGTGTTGCAAGCCGAAGATTTGCAACACATGGCGCGCGATCCGATTGTGTTTGCGCTTGCCAATCCCGTGCCTGAGATCATGCCTGAAGAAGCTGAGGCTTACGCGACGGTGATTGCGACGGGGCGTTCTGATTATCCGAACCAGATCAATAACGTACTTTGTTTCCCCGGCATTTTTCGCGGCGCCCTTGATGCGCGTGCGACCGAAATCACCGAAGACATGAAACTCGCCGCCGCTTATGCCATCGCCAACATCATCAATGACGACGAAGTCGCGGCGGATTACATCATCCCTTCGGTTTTCAATCGGCGCGTAGCCCCGGCGGTGGCAGCGGCGGTCGAGGAAGCCGCGCGCCGCACGGGCATCGCGCGCCGCGACCGTCGCAACATCGAATAAGGCTGCTCAGGCAATGCTTTCGGTAAACTTAAGCTTCTGTCATTGGGCGGCGGCTGACTTTCCTCGCACGAATGCGGATCAATGCGTGACCGTTTTTCCGTGCAACAGCGGATCACGAAAGCCTACGACTTCGGCAATCTCTAACGGCTGTGCCTTGCCTTTCAGCGGCGTCGAACCCAATGACCGAAAATCGAATTCCTTGCCGATGAGTTGGCAGGTCGTTTCGCTGACTAGAATCTGTCCGCCTTGCGCCATGCTTTCGAGCCGCGCGGCGGTATTCACCGTGTCGCCAATGGCGGTGTAATCCGTCCGCTTTTCGCTGCCGATGTAACCGACCAGCGCTGTTCCCGTGTTAATGCCGATGCCCACCGAAACGGTGGGTAAGAGGTCACGTTGCAAACTTTCGTTGAAGGCGGCGAGTGCCTGTTGCAATTCCCACGCGGCGCGCACGGCTTTGAGCGGATGTTCGGGGTCTTCGTAAGGTGCGCCGAAAAAGGCGAACAAGCCGTCGCCGATATATTTATCGAGCGTGCCGTTGTGTTGAAAGATGATTTCACTCGCCAGCGAAAAATAACGATTGAGCATTTCGACGATGATTTCTGGCGGCTGCGTTTCAGACAACGTAGTAAAGCCGCGTATGTCGGCAAATAACACTGAGATGTCTTGTCGCACGCCGCCGAGCTTGAGCGCACCCGTGCCGCGCATCACGGCGTCTACGACTGAGGGCGGCAGGAAGCGTTCGAAGCGCATACGCGCGGCGGCTTGGCGTTGCAAGCGTTCGTGTGCTTTCGCCGTGTTGACGGCCAACCCGGCTTGAATGGCGATGGTGTTCAGCAATTCGAGATCGTCGGGCGAGAAACGCTGTAGCGCGTCTTGCAGGTCGGCGTAAATCATCCCGACCAATTCATTCGACGCCAGAATCGGCGAAGCGATCACCGAGCGCGTGCCGGTGAGCAACAAACTGTGCGCCGAATAAGGCATCGCGTCTTTGCCGATTTCAGCCAACAGCAAACCCGCGCGCTGGCTGGCGACGCGGGTGAGTACGGTTTGGCTGATCGGCAGTTGGCGGCTGTCGAGCGGAAATTCAGGCCGCCAGCGCATGGCCGTCGGCAGAAAATCGCCGTCTTCGTCTTTCATCAAAATGACGACACGCACGGCGGGCGTGACGTTCAATACGGCGGTCAACACGTGTTCATAAATATCCTGTTCGCTCAACACGGTGCCGAGCTTGAGGCTGAGTTCGTAAAAGAGTTTGAGTACGCGCGCTTTCTTTTCGAGTTCGGTTTGCAGCAACTCTTTCGTCAGCGTGGCAGCGGGCTGGTCGCCGAACGAGACGACGGTTTCGTAAATGGACGAAGGCAGTTTTTGCAACAAGGGTTGCAAGCCTTGATCGGCTTGCGTGAGGCGCGCTGTGTCTACGTCTAGGATTTCGATCACGGTCGAGCCGAGCTTGATGTGATCGCCTTCCTGCAATTGCCGCGCAGTGTGAATCTCCATCCGTTGGCCGTTGAGATAAGTACCGTTGCCGCTGTTCAGATCAGTCACGCGCAAGGTATTGGTTTCGGCTTGAAACAGCAGGTGATGGCGCGAGACGCGCAGGTCGTCGAGTACGATGTCGTTTTCGGTTTCGCGGCCCACCGTGACTGCCGCTTTGGTGAATTCGTAAGTTCTGACGTGCTGGTCGCCGGAGGTGATTTTTAAGCTAAACATATCGGTGCCGGAGTGTAAGCCGCTTGCATAACCCCTTCAACTGCCTTTCAGCGCAATGAAAGGTTTGTCGCTGCCATAAGCCTGTTGTAAATTCCCTTCGTCAATCAACATCCCAAACAGATCAATTTCAAATTCTAAATTTTCAGGGTTCGCCTGCGGAAACAAGTCTATGCGTAACGTCAAACTCTTTTTACTCGTCGCCCTCGCGGTTTTGTCATTCAGCGTCTCGCGGTTTGGGCGCACGTCGAACGCACAAGTCAAAGTGGATTTCGTGCGCGATATTCAACCGATTTTCACTACGCATTGCGCAAGCTGCCACGGTGCAACCAAACAGCTTTCGCAACTGCGACTCGATAGCCAGCCCAGCGCGGCGCGCGTTATCAAAGCCGGTGAGGCTAAGGCTTCGCGGCTCTTTCAGCGCGTCAGCAAAGACAACAGCGCGCACGGCGAACCGCAAATGCCGAAAGGCGCGGCCCCGCTTTCATCACAACAACTCGCGTTGATCGAACGCTGGATCAATGAAGGCGCAACGTGGCCAGAAAGTGCTTCGGTCAAAGTCGAGAGCAAGCATTGGGCATTCATCGCGCCGCAACGTCCCGCTTTGCCTGCGGTCAAAAATAAAGCCCTAAATAAAACATGGACGAGAAACGCGATTGACCAATTCATTCTGGCGCGGCTCGAACAAGAGGGCTTGACGCCTTCGCCCGAAGCCGACCGCGTGACGTTGTTGCGACGGCTGAGTCTGGATTTGATCGGCTTGCCGCCTACGCCCGAAGAAGTGGATGCGTTCGTGAAAGACCTGTCGCCGAACGCTTATGAAAAGCAGGTCGAACGATTGTTGGCTTCTCCGCACTACGGCGAACGCTGGGGCCGGCTGTGGTTGGATGCCGCGCGTTACAGCGACTCGGATGGATACGAAAAAGACAAGCCGCGTTTCGTTTGGTTTTATCGCGATTGGGTAGTGAATGCGTTGAACAAAGATTTGCCATACGACCAGTTTCTCATTCATCAACTGGCGGGCGATTTGTTGCCCAACCCAACCCAAGATCAACTCGTAGCCACTGGCTTCCTGCGCAATTCGATGATTAACGAAGAGGGCGGCGTCGAACCCGAACAGTTCAGAATGGAAGCGATGTTCGACCGCATGGACGCTATTGGCAAAGGGATGTTGGGGCTGACGATTCAATGCACGCAGTGCCACAACCACAAGTTCGACCCGTTCAAACAGGAAGAGTATTACCGCGTGATGGCCTTTCTGAATAATTCGCACGAAGGCGCACAGGTCGTTTATACGCCGACCGAACAAATGAAACGCGCCGACATTCTCAGCGGTACGCGCGAGCTTGAAGCGAAATTGCAGGAGATCAAACCCGACTGGCAAGCGGCGATGAATGCGTGGGAAGACCGCGTCAAAAAAGATCAGCTCAAGTGGGAAGTGATTACGCCCAATTGCGTAGACATCACCAACGGCGGCGCGAAATACATTCCGCAAAGCGACGGTTCGATTTTGCAATTGGGTTACGCGCCGACGAAACACAAAGTGCTGTTCACAATGAAAAGCGCAGTGCAAAACATCACGGCCTTTCGCATTGAGTTGATGAACGATCCGAACTTGCCTGCCAACGGCCCGGGGCGTTCGATTTTCGGCACGGGCGCATTGAGCGAGTTTGAAGTCGGCGTGTTGCCCGGCACGTTTAAGCCTACGGCAAAAGAAGACGAAGACGCGAAGCAGGCGAAGTACTCAAAATTCGTCACCGCCACCGCTGACATCAACTTGCCTGAAACTGAAATCAGGCCGATCTATTCTGACCGCAGCAACAAGCGTCGCGTCGAAGGGCCGGTGAGTTACGCGATTGACGGCAACGCTGATACAGCGTGGGGACACGACGCTGGCCCATACTTTCGCAACCTGCCGCGCAAGGCCGTATTCGTTTTGGAAAAACCGTTGAGCTTCAAAGCCGAAGACGACGGAATGCGGTTATACATTCGCGTCAGTCAAAACCACGGCGGATGGAACAGCGACGACAATCAAAACAACAATCTCGGACGCTTCCGGTTGTCATACACGACCGCGCCTAATGCCGTCGCCGACCCGCTGCCTGCCAACGTGCGCGAGATCATCACGACGGTTCCTCGCGAACGCCGCACAAAAGCCCAGGTTGAAACGCTCTTCGGTTATTGGCGCACGACCGTGCCGGAATGGGCGAGTTATAACCAACAGATCGCTGCGTTGTGGAAAGCGCATCCCGAAGGCGCTACGCAACTGGTGATGGAAGAGCGCGGCGACCGACGGGCTACGTTTATGTTGAAGCGCGGGGACTTCCTGCGTCCTGACAAAGAAGTCGAGCCGGGTGTATTCGCTGTGTTGAATCCTTTGCCAAAAACGGACGGCAAACCCAATCGCCTCACTTTCGCCAAATGGATCGCCAATCGGGAAGCGCCTACGACCGCGCGTTCTGCGGTGAATCGTTTGTGGCAGGGCTATTTCGGTACAGGCTTGCTGGCGACTTCTGAAGATTTCGGCAAACAAGCAGATAAGCCTTCGCATCCTGAATTGCTCGACTGGCTGGC
>JABFSD010000332.1 GCA_013140935.1 Acidobacteriota bacterium | reverse complement strand
CGGAATTTCTAACCGCGCCGGAGCGTTGCTGTTCGTCTTGAGATAAACGAAACCAAGCTCACGGCGAAACTCTTCGCCCAACTGCTCCAATACGCTTTGCTGAATGCCGCGCGAACTGCCGCGCGCACAAATGAAATAAGGCGAACGCATGCCCCAAACGTCGAGCGAGCGATTCAGCAATTGCGCGTCGTTGATGCGTTCGGCTTCGGCAAACTCAAATCCAACGGCGAGCATGCGCGTCAGGTCGCGCGCGTGGCTGCTGTCAACGTAACCAACGACCGGCACGCGCGTCTCAGCGGAACAGCGCAACAGTTGCCGAACGGCTTCGAGATAACGCGCGCGCGTTTGCTGATGCACTTGTTCGACAAACGAAATCACCAGCGAACTGTCGAAGAAAACTAAAGGCAAGGGCGGCAAATGTTCGCTTTTGTTTTCAGCCCATTCGCGCATCAGCCGACACAACGTAGCCGCTTCTAACTCAAAGCGTTTGAGGTTGACGAGTTGTTCAGAGATTTTCGTTTCGCCTTCGTAAGACAAAAGCAATTCGTCGGGCGCAAGAATTTCTATGGTCAGATTCTTTTCATACTGCGCCGTCGGTGTATGGGCGTTGACGAACCATGCGACCTGCGCGGCGGCGATGGGAATGCTCAAATCAGGCGCAGGCAAAATCTGGCTGCCGTCAGCCGCCATCGTCGTGTGATTGAGCAACACGTCATGCGCCCACGCACGCGCGGCTTCGTGATGCGCAAACGTAGGCGCGAAAGGCAACGCCAACGCGCCGTTGAATTCATCCGTAGCCAATGCGCCAGGCGCTTCGTGTTCGTTGAGCTTGGCGTTTAACTGGTCGGTGTTGAATTCAGCGAGTTGCGCTAGCGCGTTGGTGTATGCAGCGGCTTCGCGTTGGAAGTCGTCGTCATAAGCGCGAAAGTGCGCGCGCTTGTTATGCAATTGTTCAACAATGCGTTCAGGCAAAAGCATGATGAATCACTTTCGCAACATACGCGCCGCTTCTTCGATATGCGCGCTCATGATTTTGAGCGTATCGCTGATGACTTTGGCTTGCGCGTTGGCTTCGTCCCATTTTTTTTCTTCCAACGCTTCGCGCACGCCGGGCAACGTCTTTACGCCGTAACCCGTATAAAAGCCCGGCGCATAAATCTGATGCTTGAACCATTCGCGGCGCGGCAGCCCTGCGTTTGAGAGCAGCTTGCGTTCAGATTGATAGAGCGCGGCGTTCAACGTTTTAAGCTGTGCTTGATTGAGCGTGTTGTTGCGCAGCGCATCACGCAAAGCGCGATCATAGCTGTCAGCACTGGCTTGCAACGTGCGTGCAGCTTTGCGCAGTGGTTCAAGGTCTACGTTGGGATGCGGCAGGCGTGCGATTTCTTCGACATAACCGTCAATCGTTTCAGCGAGGTTGGTGAATTCAAAAGGCAAGAGTTGCGCGTCGGCTAAACGCATCACCATCGTGCCGCCCACCTGCGCGAGCGTTTGGCCGTATTCAAACGTCGTGTCGGAAAAGCGCGTATACCAGGCGAACGAATCATAGATCGAATGATAAACGCCGCCACCGCCTTCGCCGCCCATGCCGATGTTGAGCGAAGCAATGCCGAGATGATCTATGAACGCCGTGTAATCAGAACCCGAACCCAACGCGCTGATGCGCAAATCGGCGCGCGGCCTTGCGGCGTCGGCGCGCGCTTGCGTCGAGCGACGATCTGACATGGCTTCCCACAACGTTTGTTTGCCTTTCGAGTCTTTACCCTTCGGATCATAGATTGAACGCGCTACGTCATTGACGAAATGTTCGAGCGTATGCGAACCGCCTACGCCCAACACGCCTTTGCCGGTGGCGTCGCTGTTGATGTAAACGACGGCCTTCTGTCGCAACTCTTCGGCATGATGTTCGACCCATTCGGTCGAACCGAGCAAGCCTTGTTCTTCGCCATCCCACGCGCAATAGACCAGCGTACGCCCGGGACGCCAGCCTTGTTTATAAAGTTCGCCCAACGCGCGCGCTTCTTCCAGCACGACGGCCATGCCGCTGACGGGGTCGCTAGCGCCGTTGACCCACGCATCGTGATGATTGCCGCGAATGATCCATTCGTCTGGATGTGTGCTGCCATTGAGTTTGGCGATCACGTTATAAAGCGTGACGATCTTCCAATCGAACGTAGCCTTGAGATGCACTGTCGCGGGGCCAGGGCCTACGTGATAAGTGATGGGCAATGCGCCGCGCCACGCTTCAGGTACGATTACGCCATCCAATGCTTTCAACAGCGGCAACGCATCGGCATACGAAATCGGCAGCACCGGAATTTTCAAAAGCGTTTTGGATTCTTCGCGCGTGAGGCGCTTGGCATCTTGGGTCGCGCCCACGCCCGGCGTCAACGGATCGCCCGGATGAATCGGCATATCCATCACGCTGCCGCGTTGCACGCCGTGTTCAGGGCGATATGCGCCTTTCGGAAATACGTCGCCTTGATAAAAGCCGTCGTCTTTCGGGTCTGAATAAATCAAACAACCAATCGCGCCGTTTTCATAAGCGACTTTGGGTTTGATGCCGCGCCAACTGCCGCCATAACGCGCGATGACGATCTTACCTTTCACATCAACACCGAGACGTTTCAACACTTCATAGTCAGCGGGTATGCCTTGATTGACGTAAACAAGTTGCGCCGTCACATCGCCTTCGCCGGAGTATGCGTTGTAAGTCGGCAATTGATTTTGATCAGTGGAATCAGGGTCTTCAGCCAACACAGGCTCTTTGAGTTGCGCGACGAATTTCATCGGCGCAGTCAATTCAACGACACGTTCTTTCGGTGTAGGAAACAACACTTCGTATTCTTCGAGCGCAACATTCCATCCCCATGCTTTGAATTGATCGCGCATCCATTCAGCATTTTGTTTATCGGCGAGTGAACCGAGGTGATGTGGTTCAGCCGATAAGCGTTTCATGATTTCGCGCAAATTTTCAGCACGCGGAATGGCACGCATGCGCTCTTCCCAATTGACGCTCATCGCCTGAGAGCCTTGCGGCGCAGGGGTTTTACGACGTGCTGCGACTTTTGCATTGAACGATGACGAGACCAACAACAGCAACACGATGAAGCAACGAAACAGTATGCGTACGCGCATGAAACGATCTCCTTGATGATGAAATGCAAGTGATGTGAGAGGTTGAACGAACTGATTATCATCGCGCATCACGATGATGACAATGCAAATACAAAACTTTTTTTCATGCGCATCGAAGCAGCAAGATGCATGCGATGATCTATACATGAACGCTGAAAGGTGCATGGATATTGGTGAATAAACGCATCGCGCATGTTGATGCATACAATGAGTGCATCATTCATCAGCTTTGCACGCTTCATGCATCATCACATGCATCACTTTTTTGTTGACACATTTTCTCTCGCACCCTATAAACTAAATCTAGTGTGTTAATCGCTCTAGTCCACAAGAGAGAAGTTCATACATCATCTTGTGGTCAGGCTATCAAGTGAAGAAAGGAGAATAAAGCAATGGCAGCAAAGAAAGCAGCACCTGCAAAGAAAGCAGCTAAGAAGGCCGCACCTGCGAAGAAAGCAGTAAAGAAGGCCGCGCCTGCGAAGAAAGCAGCTAAGAAAGGGAAGTAGTTTTCCTATCGCGCTTGAGCAATCAAGCGCTTACTAAAAACTAAATACCTACGAAAATTGGGGTGAGCAATCACCCCTTTTTTATTGGCTTTTTCAGAGATTTCCTTGAGCACCATTCATCTTATTCGTCACGGACAAGCCGGCGCGCGCGACGCTTATGATCAGTTGTCGGCGCTGGGACAACAGCAAGCCGTTTTGTTGGGAGCGTATTTCGCACAACAAGGCCTGTGCTTCGATCAAGTCGTCACGGGCGCATTGCAACGACAACAACATACGGCGCAGCTTGTGTTGCAACAGATGAAACATGACCGCACGCCGCAACTCGATGTGCGTTGGAATGAATTCAGTTTGTCAGAAGTCTATCAAGGCACGTTGCCGTTACTGTTGCGCGCTGATGAAAAGTTCGCGGCTGATTACGCGATGATGCAAGCGACGCTGCGCGTTGAACCGCATGCCGTGCGCGGAGCCGTGGGCCGCTGTGATCGCGCCGTTATCGAAGCCTGGATGAACGCGCGCTTCTCTGAATACAACGGAGAAAGCTGGACGACGTTTCGTGCGCGCGTGCAAGGCGCGTTGCCGCCCCTAATTGAAAAGACGATTGAACAAACCAGTGAACAAACGATTGCCGTATTCACTTCAGCGACGCCCATCGCGCTCGCGGTCAGCAGCGTGCTGAATCTAAGCAATGATAAAACACTCGGCCTGATGGCGATGGTGCAAAACAGCAGCGTGACGACGTTGCGCGTGCGTGAGGGTGAAGCGTGGTTGTTCAGCTTTAACGCAACGCCGCATTTGCCTGATGCCGGGTTGCGCACGTTTCGTTGAACGAGTTGCTTGTGTGAAGCGGCTTCGTTATTTTCAGCCTGATGCAATCATCGCGCACTCTCATCAGATTCATTATTGCAGTTGTCATGCTGTCAGTCGGGCTGACGGCTTATTGGTATGTGCGCCAGTCCCAGGCTTCGACGACCGTCACACTCGATCAAATCACGGCCCAAGCCAAAAGCACGGCTGCCGATGATCGTGCCGCGTGGCTCACGCTTGCGCGCCAGGCCCTTAAAGCTGAAAACACGCAACCTATTGCGCCGCCCGTTGAACCTGTCAGCAATCGCAGCCACTTGCCCGCCGCTGAACTCGGTCATCTTTTGTTTTTTGATCCGGTGTTGTCGGGCAATCAAAAGACGGCGTGTGCGTCGTGCCATCATCCTGATTACGGCATGGCCGATGGC
>JABFSD010000220.1 GCA_013140935.1 Acidobacteriota bacterium | reverse complement strand
ATAATTATCAGGAAGAAGATGCCGGTGCGTTACAAGACGGCATGGTCGCGTTGCCCATCGTGACCATTTACCTTTTGGGTTTTAAACTGGCGAAAGGGTATCCGACGGTTTTCAAAATGGAGCATCAGGTGACGGACGTGCTAACCGGCCAGATCGTTGCGCCGCGCCCGCGCGAACCGTTTATCGAATTGCTCAATCACGAAAGTTACACGGTGCAAATTCCGTTGTTGACTGATGCCGCTCGCACGCGGCTGGAAGGAGTACTTATGGTTTTCAATCAGGAACATCGCACAGAGAATCCGCAGATGCTGAATTACACTGGCGACCTGAGCGATCCGCTGGTGAAAAGAATGGTCGAACGTCTGGCACGCGCCGCACGCGACCCGCAGGTGCGCCGAGAGATGGATGCTGAACAGGAAGTTGATCGCGCAATCAACCGATTGCTGAATGAGGAAAGGCAAAAGCATCAAGCAGCGCTGCAAGAAGCATTGCAAGAAGCATTGCAAGAAGCACTGCAAGAGAAGGAATCGGCGTTGCAGGAAAAAGATCGAGTAATCGCCGAGTTAATGAAACGGTTGGAAGAAGGGAGCAAAAACTGATGCCGCCCGCACGCGGCTGGAAGGAGTGCTTATGGTTTTCAATCAGGAACATCGCACAGAGAATCCGCAGACGCTGAATTACACCGGCGATATGAGCGATCCGCTGGTGAAAAGAATGGTCGAACGCCTGGCGCGCGCCGCACGCGACCCGCAGGTGCGCCGAGAAATGGACGCTGAACAGGAAGTGGATCGCGCCATCAACCGATTGCTTGATGAAAAAGAGCGCGAGTATCAAGCAGCCCTGCAAGAGCAGGAACTGGCGTTGCAGGAAAAGGAACTGGTGTTGCAGGAAAAGCAGGCAATGTTACAGGCGCAAGAGCAATTGATTACCGAATTGAAGAAACAACTCGAAGAAAGAGATAACCACTGAACATCTATTTCTCTGATTTTGGCTTCCTGGGTTGTTTTAGCGTATTCACTGTCAATAAATCGGGGTTTTTATGGATTCAGCGATAATAACGGCAGTCATCGCTTTTTTAGGCGTTGTTGCCGCTATGATTGGCTCCTTAGTTATTGCCAGAAAAACTGTAAACTTAGAGCTCCGTAAAGCACGAATACAGTTTCAACAAGCGTACCTCGGAGAGCTATTAAAGAAACGCCTGGAAATTTATCCCAAAATATATTGCTGCTTGAGCCTGTTTGCGAGAGAGATAAGAGAGCGTCGTGTTTCTCAGCAATTGATTGTTGATGCGAGAGAGCAATTAAACCGATTCGATTCTGAGTATGCCATTTTCTTTGAGAGAGAAACGGTAAAAAAATGCATTGATCTTCGTAAAGCGCTATTGAAACTTGCTGATAAAAATAATCAAGAATTGAATGACCTTCTATCTTCAGATGGGGAAAGGAAGTCGCTCGTGGAAACCATTGGCAAATACGAGCTTGCACTTAAATCAGAGCTTGGGATTTATGGGTTTGATTATGAATCCGTTGATGGAGATATGAAGGTGCGCTTTGTAACAGGATATGATGAGCAACCACTTTAAACTGCATAACTTGAAATGCCATCTCTAAGTGTGAGGTTAGCAAGAGCAACATATGAGCAAAAAACAACTAAACGTCGGACTTATCGGTTACGGCTTTATGGGACGCACGCATTCCAATGCGTTCCTGCAAGCGGGGCGATTTTTTGATTTGCCTTATAAGGTAAATCTCAAGGCGGTTTGTGCGCGCAATGCCGACCGTGTGAAAGCGTTTGCCGAAAATTGGGGCTACGAATCGAGCGAGACCGATTGGCGCAAGCTGATCGAACGCGCTGACATTGATTTGATTGACATCGCCAGCCCTAACGATACGCACGCAGAGATTGCGATTGCGGCGGCGAAAGCGGGCAAGATGGTGATGTGCGAAAAGCCGCTGGGGCGCAATGCCGACGAAGCGCGCGCGATGGTCGCGGCGGTCGAAGCCGCTAAAGTGCCGAATACGGTTTGGTACAACTATCGTCGCGTACCCGCTGTGACGATGCTCAAGAACCTTTTGGATGACGGGCGCTTCGGACGCATCTTTCATTACCGCGCGAAGTTCTTGCAGGATTGGACTATTTCGCAAGACCTGCCGCAAGGTGGCGAAGGTTTGTGGCGGTTTGATGTATCGGTTGCGGGCAGCGGCGTCACGGGCGATTTGCTGGCGCACAACATTGACACGGCGATGTGGTTGAACGGGCCGATCAAAGAGGTTTCGGCAGTGACTGAGACTTTCATCAAAGAACGCAAACACAATCTGACCGGCGACGTTCAGCCCGTAGGCATTGATGATGCGAGCTTGTTCCTGTGCCGTTTTGAAAACGGTTCGCTGGCATCGTTTGAAGCTACGCGGTATGCGCGCGGGCACAAGGCTTTGTATACGCTCGAAATCAACGGCGAACATTGCTCGGCGTTTTGGGACTTGCACGATTTGCATCGCATTCAATACTTCGATCACCGCGACGAAGGCATCGTGCGCGGCTGGCGCAACATTCACGTATCGGACGGCGATCAACCTTATCTGAAACATTGGTGGGTGCCGGGCTTGCAGATCGGTTATGAACACACGTTTACGCATCAGTTCGCTGATTTCGTGACGGCAGTGGGTGAAGGCAAAACTTGCGCGCCTACGTTCCGCGAAGGTATGGCGACGGATTTGGTGACTGACGCCGTATTGAAATCTGCGAAAACGCGGCAGTGGGAAGCGGTCGGGCAATAACGAACACTCGAATGTCCTGGCATAACAATCAATGGAGAACTCAATGAAAAGACTGATGATGATTCTTTCCGCAATGGCTGCGGCAATGTTGCTTACGTTTGCCGTTGTCGCACAGCAAGGGGCGCAACAAGGCCCGCCGCAAGGGCCTCCGCCGCAAGGTGGACAAGGCGGCCCGCCGCGCGGCCCCGGTGGTGGTGGCGGACGCGGGCCGGGCATTGACGCATTGGTGATTGAAGACCGCACGGGTTTTGATTCCATCTTTGACGGCACGACGTTGAAAAACTGGGACGGTGATCCGCAATTCTGGCGCGCTGAAAACGGTTCGATCATCGGTGAGAGTTCAGCGGAAAAGGTGGTCAAGGTGAATACGTTTTTGATCTATCGCGGCAGCATGCCAGGTGACTTTGAACTCAAAGTAGACCTCAAAATGAACTCGACCAACACGGGCATTCAATATCGCAGCATCGAGTTGCCCGAAGTCGGCAAGTGGGTGCTCAAAGGTTATCAAGCCGATATGGATTTCAATAACCAGTTCACAGGCTTGTTGTATGAAGAACGCGGACGCGCCTTTCTGGCGCCGCGCGGGCAAATGGTGCATGTCGGACCGGGCGGCAAAAAACGTGTCATCGCCAATTTGCGCAACCCTGATGAACTCAAGGCTGCGATCAAGTCGAATGACTGGTACACCTATCACATCATCGCGCGCGGCAATCGGTTGACGCACATCATCAACGGCCATTTGTTTTCTGAGGCGATTGATGATGACCCAGCGGCGCGTTCGATGGGCGGTTTGCTCGGCTTTCAGATGCACGTCGGGCCGCCGATGAAACTGGAGTTGCGCAACGTTTATTTGAAGAATCTGTAAGCTGTATTGCCGCTTGCAAACACCTTACGCCGGACTGCTGTTTGATTCCGCAGTCCGGCGTTTATCGTTTTAATTTGAAAAAAGGACACGCAATGAAAATCACGCGCAGAGACTTTAATCGGCAAGCATTAACAACAATGGGCGCTACGTTAGCGGCGGCGAGTTTGCCTTCGTTTGGCATGGGCGCGCCGTTGGTGTTGAGCAAGATGGGCATCGCTTCAACTTCGTTTTCAGGAGCGCAAATCGGTTCGGGCGGGCCGCGCACTCCGGCGGGGCAGCAAGCGCCACCGCGACAGTTCGCGCAACGCGATGCGATGCAGTTTTTAGAGAAATGTCATGCATTGGGCGCAGGCGGAATTCAGACTTCATTAAACGGTGACTTGCCGAAGTTGCGCGCGCGCGCCGACGAGTTGGGCATGTATATCGAAGGCATGGTTTCGATTCCGCGCAATGGCGATATGAGTTCGCTCGAAAAGCAGTTGACCGATATGAAATCAATCGGCGTGAAAGTCGCGCGCGCGGCGATGTTGAGCGGACGCCGTTATGAAAGCTTTTCGACTTTGGCTGACTGGAAAAAATGGGTGGATGGTTCTTACGAAGCGATTCGCCTGGCGATGCCCGTGATCGAAAAGCACAAGGTCGTCGTCGCGCTTGAAAACCACAAAGACTGGACGTTGGAAGACTTTCAGAAATTGCTAAAGACCTATCAGAGCGAATACCTGCAAGTGTGTTTGGATTTCGGTAACAACATCTCGCTGCTCGACGACCCGATGGAAGTCATCACGGGGCTGGCGGCTTATGCGAAATCTACGCACATCAAAGACATGGCCGTGCAACCCTATGAACAGGGCTTTCTATTGTCTGAAGTAAATCTCGGCACGGGCATGCTCGACTTGGCGAAGATCGTTCAGATCATTCAAAAGGCCAATCCGCAAGCGAAGTTTTCGCTTGAGATGATTACGCGCGATCCGTTGAAAGTGCCGTGCGTGACCGATCAGTTTTGGGAAGTCTTCCCTGACCGCAATGGCAAATATCTGGCACGCACCTTCAAGCTCGTGAATGAAAAGATGTGGCACAAACCGCTGCCGACGGTGTCTGAACTTTCGCCCGAAGCGCGTACGAAAGTCGAAGAAGACAACGTCAAAGCGTGCATTCAGTATGTCAATGAAAAGCAGTTGATTGCCTAATTGGTGCGCCAGCGTCCCGCTGGCAGTCGGATCGCGAGCCTCTGGC
>JABFSD010001131.1 GCA_013140935.1 Acidobacteriota bacterium | reverse complement strand
GACATGTACATGCAAGTCGAAGACGCCAGTGGCAAACGTGCGCAGCTTGAATTCACCTTGCAGCGAAAATTCACGCCCGGACAAACCGCTACGTTTATCAAAATCACCGCGCCGCGCGAAGAGTCTGACAAAGCCATTCTCGCCCTCGAAAAAAACGATCAGGCCACCGAGGCTACTTCATATCTCGCGGGCTTGAAAAAACTCGCCAAACTCAAATCGGATAACTACGTCACCTTCCGCGAAGCCAAAGTCACCATTCAGGAACTGCTGGGCATGGAACTCGCGCAATATGATTACGGTGTCGTTGAACGCGCGGCTGATAACGGAGTGGTTTTAGTTAAGGCTGAAGGGAAGGCGAAAGCCAATCGCAATCTGGCTTATCCGCGCCTCGTCGTATTTTTTAGTGAAGACCAGCAGGAGCCGGTTCGCATTGAGGTCTTTGACGACAAGAATGAACTGGTAAAGCGTGTCGCGTTCGATCCGCTGCAAACGGTTCAGAATAAACGAATGGTAAGTCGCGTTACCTTTGAGGACCTGACGGCCAAACGCAAATCCGTGATTGAAACGCGCAGCGTCAAATTCAATCAAAACCTTTCGCCTAAACTTTTCACCGAAGACAACCTGAAAGGCATTATATCGAGCGCCAGTGCGAAACTGACGAAATGAGTGCGGACGGTATGCAAAACAGCAAGAGTGGATTTGCCGTCTGGGTCGTAGCGCACCCGCGCCTGATTCTCGTCGGGGTTGTCGCACTGACCATCGTATTCGCGCTGGGCTTGGCGTTGCGCGGCTTGCGCCTCAACGTATCACCAATGGGCTTTGTCGAAAACGAAAGCCAGGCACGGACGGATTACGAAAACACGCGGGCGGCTTTCGGCAACGACTTGTTTTTGATCATCGCCGTCGTGAGCGACGACACCTTCAGTCCCGCCAACCTCACGAAGCTGCGCGCCCTGCATCAACAAATCACCGCGCTTTCCGGCGTGGCTGAAATCTATAGCCTCATCAATACGCCCTATGCCCGCAGCACCGCTGACGGCGCTTCGCTCGAAAAACTCCTGCCTGAAAATTTCCCCGAAGCTTTTAATGACGCCGCACGCATTGCCGAAGCGCGGCAAACGGCGACGACCGACCGGCTTTTCGTCGGCAATCTGGTTTCTGCCGATGGCAAGACCGCTGCGCTGAACGTGTTGTTCAAAGCCGAACTCACGTCTGATCAACGTTACGCCATCATTGAGCAAATTTATCGGATGACCAAGCAGGCAGGCTTTGCCGAAAGCTATCTGGCGGGCGATCCGTTCTCGCAATGGCGCGGCGTCGTCGCCATCAAACGCGATTTGGGTGTCTTTCTGCCGTTGACGCTATTGCTCATCACCGCCGTGCTGTGGTTGTTGAGCGGACGTTCGCTGATGGCGACCGCCTTGCCGCTCATTACCGTCGGCATCGGCTTGCTGTGGCTGCTCGGACTGATGGCGTGGGTGCAAGTGCAATTCAGGTTGTTAGGCTTGATGTTGCCGACCTTGATGCTGGCGATTGGTTGCTCTTATCTCATTCACGTCATCAATCAAATCGGCATCGAGGATGAGAAATCAAAAGCTGAAGGCCGCTCGCCGGAAGACCGCATCTGTCGCGCGTTGAGTTTCATCACGCTGCCCGTAGTTGTCTCGGCGCTGACCATCATCGCGGGCTTTCTGTCGCTGGCCTTCACCAAAATTCCAGCGGTACGCGAAACGGCGGTTTTTGCCGCCATCGGCGCAGCCTTCACGATGATCCTGTCATTGAGTTTCGTACCAGCCGTGTTGGCTTTGATGGGCGACCGCCTCAAACCCTTGCACGTTGGTCTTTCAGGTCGAACCGCGCAATGGCTGGAAGGCATGGGACGCTGGGCGACCGATCATCAAAAATTTCTTTACGTGCTGACGGTCATCATCGCGCTGTGGAGCATCGCCGGCATTCGCCGCATCGAGATCAATATTGATTATTTTCACTTTTTCAAAGAGAACTCCGAAACCAGCATCGGCGTCGCCGAAGTGCAAAAGCGGTTAGCGGGCGTCGTCACGTTTGATGTCGTAATTGAAGGCAAAAGCGCCGCTGCGCTTGAAGACGCACAATCGCTCAACCGCATCATTGCCTTGCAGCAATACCTCGAAAGCCCCATCGCACAAGGCGGACTCGGCATTGACCGCACGCTTTCCGTCGCTGATTTCGTGCGCCATTCGCATCGCGCATTTAATGGCAATCGCGCGGAGTTCTATTCAATCCCCAATGACGCGAATGTACTGTCAGATTTGCTGACCGAACGCGACCAACTCAAAGCCTTTTTCACGCGCGACGGAAAAACGGCGCGCATTCTGGTGCGCAGCAATCTCGCCAAGTCCAGTCAGATGGCTCCGGCCTTGCGCGCCATCGAAGCCAAAGGCAAAGCGCTTTTCCCCGATGCGCGCGTCTTCGCTACGGGCACGTTCGTGTTGCTCAATCGCACTTCTGACGCGATTGCGGGCGAACAGGTCTTGAGCATTTCGCTCGCGCTCGTGACGATCTTTGTGATGTTGTCGCTGCTGTTTCGTTCGGCGCGCGTCGGTTTCACGGCGCTCGTGCCGAACCTGATTCCGGTGATGTTTTTCTTCGGCTACATGGGTTGGTTTCACATTCCGCTGAACCTGACGACCAGCCTCGTCGCCAGCGTCGTGCTGGGTCTGGCCGTAGACAACGCTGTGCAATTCATCGTGCGCTTTCGCCGCGTACAAACCCACGACGGTGATTTGCGCGAGGCCATCATCGAAAGCATGCGGCTCTCAGGCCGTCCGATCATTTATGCTAACGTAGCGCTTGCTGCCACGTTCGCCGTCTTCGCGCTGTCTGAATTCGATCCGATTGGTTCGTTCGGATTGTTATCGGCGGTGACGATCATCGGCTGTTTGATCGAAGACTTGATCTTGTTGCCTTCGCGGCTGACGTCGCCCATCTTTCGCGCGAAATGACCTCACGTCAGACTTGTGCAAAAAACGGGCTAATGCCAAGCTTTCGCGGTCGCAGGGCGAAGTCGCCGTCGCATTTCTTTTGACGAGCATTTCACTCCGTCAATGACTAACCAGAGAAAGGATATTCAATATGAATTGCAGCAATTGCGGAACGCAGGTTTCGCCTGATTCCAAATTTTGTACGGTATGCGGTACGCCGGTGAGTGCGCCGTCGCCGCCGCAGGCTAATTACGCACCGCCGAATTACGGGCAGCAGGCGTATGGCGGTGGTGGCGGCATTCGCATAGACAGCGATGGACGCGGCAGCGGGCGCGGTTATAGTTTTGAGATTTTGTATCAGCCTTCGTTCTCGCTCGCCGTCGTCACGTTGCAAAGCGGGCAATCTATTCAAGCCGAAGCGGGCGCGATGGTTTCGATGTCGGGCAATATCGAATTGGCTTCGCAAATGAAAGGCGGCTTGATGGGCGCGCTTGGTCGCATGGTGGGCGGGGAATCGGCATTCGTTTCTACGTTCACCGCGCAAGGCGCTCAGGGCGAAGTCACTTTCGCGCCGCCTGCGCCCGGCGACATTGCCGCGCTCGAAATGAACAATCAGGTTTTCAAGGTGCAATCGAGTTCCTATCTGGCAGGCGACATCGGCCTGCAGGTGAATACGCAATGGGGCGGCGCGAAGTCGTTTTTCGGCGGCGAAGGTTTATTCGTACTCGAAGTCAGCGGCTCAGGGTTGTTGCTGGTGTCGTCATTCGGCGCGATTCATCGAAAGAAGCTCGCGCCGGGCGAACGTTACGTCGTAGACACCGGCCATCTCGTCGCGTGGGAAGGGCACTTGCAATATAGCCTGCGCAAAGCGGCGCGCTCCGGCTGGTTCCGCAGCATCCTCAGCGGCGAAGGCATCGTGGCCGAGTTCACGGGGCCGGGCGAGATACTGATTCAAACTCGCAACATCGCGGCCTTTGCCGGATTGTTGAGTAAGCTCTTCCCGAATCAGAGTGGCGGCGCGGGCGGTTCGGTGGGCGGATTTAATATCGGAAATATCTTTGGCGAATAACTTATAGACAGAGAGACAGAGAGACAGAGAGATAGAAAGTGGGGAGGCTCGCAGTTTCAACGATTGCGAACCTCCCCATCTTTTTGTCTTTCCGTCTCTCCGTCTTCAAGGCTTACCGCCGCTTATTCAACAGCAGGAATTGCAGCAGATAACTGAAGATGTTCACGAAGCTCAGATAGAGACTGATCGCGCTGCTCGTCGCGGCTTGCCACGTATTCTCGCTGCGCGCCAGCATCGAGAACTTGTAAAGCAACCCGACCGAAAAGATGCCGATGCCCGCGAGTGAATAAAGCAGGTTCACTTTGCGCGAGAATCCGACGAAACAACCTACCAGTCCGACGGCGATCAAGCCTAGCACGCCGATGAAGTAATACTTACCGATGAAACTGAAATCGGTTCCGGTCAGCGTCACATACAAGCCCGTCAACACCATAATCGCCGACGTACCGGTGAAAGCCTGCATGATGACGCCATAACCTTCTTCGGCCATCGCGGTGCTGACGAGCGGGCCGAGCGACATGCCTACCATAAAGCCCCAGCCGAGCAATAGTGGTGGGCCTAACACGGTCCCCGCCATCATCATCACGATGAACATGCCGACGATGGTGGCGAGCAACAGTCCGATGGCTGCGCCCCAGCCTTGCAGGTTGCGTCCGACATAAGCGCCGAATGCACCCATAGTGATCGAACCGCTCAACAAACCCATCACTTTCAGCGACAGCGGAGTTGCGTCTACGGGCAGCATACGCAAGCCCACCAACATCAGCACGATTCCAGTCACGGCTAATAAAGCGAGCAAGCGAACGTTGCCCAGCTCCGCGCGTAAGGGATCAATGCCATACGACTCACGAACGTATCTTT
>JABFSD010001176.1 GCA_013140935.1 Acidobacteriota bacterium | reverse complement strand
ACGAATTGCGCGGCAAAGTCGTCGTCGTAGATTTTTGGGGTACGTTTTGTGCTCCCTGCCTCAAGCAGGTTCCGCAACTCGTGGCGCTCAATAAAAAATATAAAGACAAAGGCCTCGAAATCATCGTCCTGAGCATGGACGACAAACAGAAAGACCAGAAGCTCGTCAACGATTTCATCAAAAAATTCAGCGTCAGTTACACTATCGCCTATCCAAGCCGCATCGTGACCGACGCGTTTCTGAAAGGCAGCGAAGACGAAACCGGTTCGCCGCCGATTCCGCAACTTTTCATTTTCGGCAAAGACGGCAAACTGCTCGATCATCTGGTCGGCGAACGTCCTGACAAAGGCATCGCTTACGTCGAGCAAATCGTCGCGCAACAACTGGGTCTGTAAATTGGAGTTTTACGCACTATGAAAAATCGCATTCTTACCGTTTTGATGATGGCTTGTTTCGCGCTGCTGGTGACGGCGGCTCCGCGTCTGGGCACAATGGACATTCCCGAATTGCCGATGGCGGATGGATCGGGCGATACGCCGGAATTGATCGTGAAGATGTTGCCGTCCAACGCGGCGATGAAACAAATGAGCGAACTCAAACTGTCGAGCCTGCGCGGCAAGGTCACGCTGCTCGATATGTTCTGGTCGCAATGCCCGCATTGCGAAGAACACGCGCCGCACGTAGCAGAATGGTTCACTAAATATAAAAGCCGCGGGCTGAACATCGTGGGCCTGGCAACAGACAAGGAAGAGGAATCTGCCAAAGTCCGCGCATTTATGGCGAAAGCCAAAACCAATTATCCCATAGGCTTTCTCAACAACATGGTCATCGCTTATTACGCCGACAGCCACGATCACGGCGTACCGCAAATGGTGCTGTTCGGCACGGACGGCAAGATGGTTAAACGCACCATCGGCTGGCGCGAAGACGTAGGCAAAGAAATGATCAAAGCTATCGAAGAGCAACTCGCCAAAGCGGGCAGCACGACCGAAACGGCTGCGCCCGTGAAACCGGGTAGCAAAGCGACGGCGAAACCCACTACGCGCAAAACCAAAATTGCGTAACCCAACGAAGGGCAGTCTCAGGCTGCCCTTTGGTTTTCTTAGAGGTGTATATGCGTTCTCTCCCGCGACACAACCTTTTACTCATCGTGATTGCCTTGTCTGCTTTTACGATCACCGCACTGGCGAAATTCAAAGTCGGCAGCCTGCCGAAAGAGCGCGTCGCTACGTATGTGATTCGCACCACAGATGGACGCACGCACACCTTGCAAGACATGCGCGGCCAAGTCGTCGTACTCGATTTTTTCACCGTCTGGTGCGATCACGTACGCGAACACATGCCCACGCTGACGCGCTTTGACGACGAAGACCGCGAGCGTGGTTTGCGCGTCATCGGCATGCTCGTGAACGACGCCGAAACGACGCAAGCCCGCATCAATCAATTCACCAAAGACCAGAAAATCAACTTTCCTATCAGCCTCATCAACGACGACACCTTCAAACTTTTCGTAGATTCAAAAGACCTTGCGGTTCCGCAAACGCTGGTCTTCGCGCGCAACGGACGGCTGGCCGCACACTTGATCGGCCACAACGCCGACATCGAAACGGAGTTGCAAGCCGTCGTGAAACGCGAACTCGCCAAAAAGAATTAAAGAATGAAAAAAGCAAAGATCGTAGCCACCATCGGCCCGGCTTCGCGCGCGCCCGAACGGTTGCGTGCGTTGATGCAAGCTGGGATGAACGTCGCCCGCGTCAACATGTCGCACGGCGCGCACGAAACGCACGCCGCCAACATTCAGGCGATTCGTGCTGTCGCCGCCGAACTTAACCATCCCATCGCCATCCTGCTTGATCTGTGCGGTCCCAAAATCCGCACCGGCCAGCTCAAAGATCACCAGGCAGTACAACTGGTCGCCGATCAAACCCTGACGATCACTACGCGCGAAGTCGAAGGCGATGCGAATATCGTCTCGACGAGTTACGCCAATCTGCCGCAGGACGTAAACCTCGGCGACCGCATTTTGCTCTCTGACGGATTGATCGAATTGCGCGTCGAACAACTCAGCAAAACCGAGGTCACGTGTCGCGTCATCAATGGCAGTACGCTCGGCGAAAACAAAGGCATCAACGTGCCCGGCGTAAAACTTTCTGCGCCCTCGCTCACCGAAAAAGACCGCGCCGATTTGACCTTCGGCTTGCAGCAACAGGTTGATTACGTCGCGCTTTCATTCGTGCGCAGCGCCCGCGATTGCATCGGCGCGAAAACGCTGATCGAATTTTTAGGCGCGAACGTTCCGCTCATCGCCAAGATCGAAAAGAGCGAAGCCCTCGCCGACCTCGACAACATCATCGAAGCCTGTGACGGCGTGATGGTCGCGCGCGGCGATCTCGGCGTAGAGGCTTCAGTCGAGAGCGTGCCGTTCTTTCAAAAACAAATCATCGCCAAAGCCAATGCGGCTGAGAAACTGGTCATCACCGCTACGCAAATGCTCGAATCCATGACCAAAGAGCCGCGCCCCACGCGCGCCGAAGCCTCTGACGTAGCCAACGCCATCCTGGACGGCACCGACGCCGTAATGCTTTCTGCCGAAACCGCCGTCGGCGATTACCCCGTAGCGGCGGTCGAGACAATGGCGCGCATCATCACTTACACCGAAACCAACAACACGAATGACCGCGTGCGCGCGCTGATTCGCGATCAGCAAAAAGGCACCGAAGGCCGCGCCATCGCCGAAGCTGCGACCTTTGCCGCACAGGAATTACGCACCAAACTCATCGTCGTCTTCAGCAAGTCCGGCACGATGGCTCGTCACTTGGCGGCCTTGCGTCCGGCGCAACGCATCATTGCCTTCACGCCGCAGCCGCAAACCGTAGCTTCGCTGGCGGCAGTCTGGGGACTCGAACCTTACTTGTTGGACTTCGGCGGCTCGACGGCGGAGTTGTTGGCGCGCGCCGATGAAATGCTGACGCTCGAAGGCATCGCTAAAAAAGGCGAAATGATTATCGAAATGGCCGGACGCTTGCCTGAAAAGGCCACGTTGTCTTCGATGATGAAGCTGCATCGCGTCGGCGACATCGAGATCGAGTAAGGTGCGCCAGCGTCCCGCTGGCAGTCGGGCCGCGAGCATCTTGCTCGCCCGACACTAGCCAGCGAGACACTGGCGACCCGACTGCCAGCTGGACGCTGGCGCACCACTACACTATGAAACCCATTCTTGACGAAACGCATGACCTTGAACGCGAAAGCTGGGTCGAATCGGCGAACGACCCTGACGCAGACTTCCCCATTCAAAACCTGCCGCTCGGTTTGTTTTCCGCCGACGAAGACGAAATGCCCGCTATCGGCGTCGCCATCGGCAATCAAATTCTCAACTTGTCTGAACTTTCTGAATTGCTTTGGTCAGAGAATCCTGACGATCCGATTGCTGATGCGCTGAGTTGGGAATCGCTGGAAATGGTCTTGTTGCTCGACGCCGAACAACGCACCGACTTGCGCCATCGCCTGAACGAATTGTTGCGCGTTGATTTCACCGGGCGCGTGCGTGACGTAGCCGAAGGCTGTCTCATCCCAATGGAAGACGTGACCATGCTCACGCCGCATCCGATTGAAAATTACACCGACTTTTACGCCTCGCTGCATCACGCCACCAACGTAGGCAAACTCTTTCGCCCCGATCAGCCGTTGTTGCCCAATTACAAATGGATGCCCATCGGCTATCACGGACGCGCTTCGTCCATCGTCATCCGCGGCACCAACCTCTGGCGTCCCTGCGGGCAGACTAGGGCTGAAGGAGCAAGCGCACCTACGTTCGGCCCGACGAAGGTGCTTGATTACGAACTCGAACTCGGCTGCTTCATCGGCGATCCCAACCCGTGGGGCGAACGCATCAACATCGAAGACGCCGAAAAACACATCTTTGGTTTTTGTCTGTTAAACGACTGGTCGGCGCGTGACATTCAACGGTGGGAATACCAACCGTTGGGGCCGTTTCTGGCAAAGAGTTTCGCTACGACCATCTCGCCGTGGATCGTCACGCTCGAAGCCCTCGCGCCCTTTCGCACGGCGGCCTTTCAACGCGCGGCTGACGATCCGCAACCGCTGCCTTATCTCGACGCGCCGAATGATCGCGCCTTTGGCGGATTCAACTTCACGGTTGAGGCTTCCCTGCTGACTTCGCAAATGCGCGCGCAACACCTGCCGCCGCATCGTTTGTGTTTGAGCAACGCCCAAGAACTCTATTGGACCTTCGCCCAAATGCTGACGCACCACACAAGCAACGGCTGCAACCTGCGTTCAGGCGATCTGATTGGCAGCGGTACGGTGTCGGGCGCGACGCCGGATGCGCTGGGCTGCTTGCTCGAACTCACGCAACGCGGCGCGCATCCGATCAAATTGCCTACGGGCGAAGAGCGGCGCTTTCTGGAAGACGGAGACGAAATCATCCTGCGCGGCTGGTGCGAACGTGAAGGATTTCGGCGCATCGGCTTCGGCGAATGTCGTGGGACTATCTTGCCTGCGGCACAACCTTCCTCTTCGTAAGAACGCAATGGCAACCCCGTACGCAGAAATATAGCCAGCGTTGGTCTTGCGTCGCTTACTCAATCCGCTCAACTGGAAAATGGAACTTGTATTCGAACGCCCCGACAAAACCAGGAGCGAAGACAAAGTAGTTCACTAAGCCTACAGCGGTTTGAAGGATGTTTTTTTCATCGGCAGGAGTGTGTTACCTGTGCGACACCGGAGTGTTATTCCACCCCAACTGAGATTGCTTAAAAAGTCAGTCGTGTTCAGAATTTGCGCCTGAACGTACTCAGATAGTGGAGCGCAAACCAAGGAGCGGAGATGCTCAAAACGAATTACGAACTCGAACTTTCGGCGACGGATCGGT
>JABFSD010000708.1 GCA_013140935.1 Acidobacteriota bacterium | reverse complement strand
GGCTAACGTTTCACCCACCGACACGCAATGCAACCACAATGTAGTGCGCCCATCGTTACGCAAGCTCGCAGGCAAACGTCCCATCCGTTCGCGCAGATTCAAAACATATTTGCGATTGACCAACGCTTGATAAGCGAAATAAGGCAGGCAGGCGAGGAAGACGAGCGTAAGCAGGATGCTGTAAAGCAGAAACATAGTGGTTAGTGGTTAGTGGTTAGTGGCGAGCGGCTCAGAAAAAACCAGCCACTAGCCACTAATCACCAGCCACTATTTGGCGCGTTCCATATAACGGCCTTCCGTCGTGTCTACGCGAATTTTGTCGCCTTCTTTGATGAAAGCGGGGACTTGCAACGTGATGCCGGTTTCGAGTTTGGCGGGCTTGCCTACGTTGCTGACCGTAGCTCCTTTGATTTCGGGTTCGGTTTCGACGACGGTTAATTCAACGGTGGCAGGCAGCGTGACCGCGATGGGATTGCCTTCAAACAGTTCGACGCGAATCGCGGCTTCGGGCAGCAAGTAGCCCATCCCGTCGCCCAACACTTCTTCGGTCAGCGGAATCTGTTCGTAAGTCTCGCTGTTCATGAAGTAGTAGTTATCACCTTCATTGTAAAGATAGGTCATCTCCAGTTCTTCAAACACGGCGCGCTCGACCGACTCGGTCGAACTGAAACGATGCTCCATCGTATTGCCGGTTTTGAGATTGCGCATACGGGTTTGCACCATCGCGCGTAAGTTGCCCGGCGTATGGTGGTGAAATTCGAGTACGCGATGCGGCGTGCTGTTGTGTAACAGCACCATGCCCTTGCGGATTTGATTCGCTTTGATCGAAGCCATTGAAAAAATTCTCCAGAAATTGTCATTAAGCCGTTTTGCAAAAGGCGAGAGGATAGCCACCGTGCCACAGGCGGTCAAGCCGTGTTGGTACGCATTTCTGGCACGCAAATTTATCTGGTGAACCTATTGACCCTGTCACGCCGCGTTGGCTAGTATCCACCACGTCGCAGGGCTTCTGCGAGATGCGTAAGCGTAGGGATATTCAATTTAACCTAGTTCACAACTAGGGATGCCGTAGCACTTTCCCGCTGGTTGGCACACTCGGCACCGTCCGAGACATTAGCCAGGGCCACGGGGCTTTAGGCGTCCCACCTGCTACAACAGGTTATATGTGAACCCCTACGCGACGGTTGAGCGGTTGCCCTCGTCAATTTTTCTCAGTCACACGCCTTGACCAATTCGCGCAAGTGCATTCCACTACGTCGGCCATAAGGCTTAGAAAGGTTTCCCAACAATATGTTCAGAGTGCTGATGACCGGCGACTTAGTCGCGCGCGCCGGTCGCCAGGTGATCGAAGAGCGGCTGCACGACCTGCGGCAGCGGCGCGAAATTGACATGGTCGTATCCAACGTAGAAAACGCCGCCGCCGGTTTTTCTATCACGCCGCGCATCGCGCAGGAACTGTTTGCCGCTGGCGTAGACATCATGACTTCGGGCAATCACATTTTCGATAAACGCGAAGTGCTGGATTACATCGAAACCGAACCGCGCCTCCTGCGCCCCGCGAATTACGCGCCCGGCATCCCCGGCAAAGGCCGCTGGGCGGGCAAGATCAAGGGCGTGCCCGTAGCCGTCATCAACCTGCAAGGCCGCGCGTTTATGTCGCCCTGCGATGATCCGTTTCGCAGCGTTGACCAGCAACTCGCCGCGCTCGACCCCAAAATCAAAATCATTCTGGTTGACGTACACGCCGAAACCACCGCTGAAAAAATGGCGCTCGGACGCTATCTTGACGGGCGCGTCTCAGCCGTCGTAGGCACGCATACGCACGTGCAAACGGCTGACGAACAAATCCTGCCCGGCGGTACGGCCTATCACACCGACCTCGGCATGACCGGCCCGCACGATGGCGTCATCGGCATGCAAACCGCCATCGTCATCGAACGCTTCCTCAAAGGCATCGCACCGAAATTCGAGCCTTCGACCGGCGCGATTCAGTTGAACGGACTGTTGATTGATGTGGATGAAGAAACCGGCAAGGCGTTGCAGGTCGAACGCATCAGCTTAAAACACAGCTAAACATTGCCTCACGGTAATCATAGGATTTATGCTGCGCGCGCTATGAACATTCAACTTTCAGACATTTTGCAACTAAGCGTTTCAGAAAGGCTACAGTGGGTAGAAGCCATTTGGGACAGCATCGCTAACGAACCCAAATCGTTTTCTTTGACTGACGCCCAACGGGCCGAACTGGATCGCCGAATGGAAGCCTATAAACAAAACCCTGAAGCCGGTCTCACGTTAGAAGAACTCGAACTAAAATTTAGCCAACGCGCACAAAACCCCAAAAAACAATGACACGCCAATTTATCGTCCGGCCTGAAGCTGACGCCGATATGGATGACGCTTACGACTGGTATGAATTACAAAACCCGGGTCTCGGAGCCACTTTTCAGCAAGCCGTACTCACCAGTCTCCGTAAAATTCAGCAGCACCCGTTCAGCTACCAAGTCATTTATGACGAAACACGTCACGCTCCCTTAAACCGGTTTCCTTACGTCTTGCTCTACTTTGTTACTGACACGACGGTCGTGATCACGGCTTGTTTCCACGACAAACGCGATCCCAACATCTGGCAAAGCCGCACCTAAACACATGACCCCAGAACATACTGCCAACATCGTCATCATCGGCGGCGGCGTCATCGGACTCGCCGTTCTCGCCGAACTCGCGCGTACGCACGACGACGTCTTCCTGCTCGAAGCCAAACCGCGCGTCGGCACGATTTCTTCGACGCGCAACAGCGGTGTCATTCACGCGGGAATGTATTACGCGACCGGCTCGCACAAGGCGTTTCATTGCGTACGCGGTGTGCCGATGCTCTATGAGTTTTGTGCGCGCTACGACATTCCGCATCAGCGCATCGGCAAACTCATCGTGGCTGATTCGCTCGATCAGACGCCCGAACTCGAAGCCATCAAACGCCTCGGCGATGCCAACGGCGTCGAAGGCTTGGAAATCGTAGATCAATCGTTTATCCAAAAACGCGAGCCGCAACTCGCTTCGCCTGTCGCGTTGTATTCACCCAACACCGGCATCATCGAAGCCGAAGCCCTGGTGAACAAACTCGCCGCACTCGCACAGGAACGCGGCGCGCACATCCTGCCCGGTTCGCCCGTCGAAACCGTCGAAGTCAACCACGATCTCGTCTATTTGCGCACGCCGCACGAAACCATCGCGGCGCGCTGCGTCATCAACAGCGCCGGATTGTATTCCGATGCCGTCGCGCGAATGTTCGGCTATGACAAGCACACAGTCTATGCCTGTCGTGGTGAGTACGCCGAAGTCGTGCCGAGCCGTCGCAATCTGATCAATGGATTGGTCTATCCGCTGCCGCTGAAAAGCGGTCACGGTTTGGGAGTTCATCTCACGCCGACTACGGGCGGACGCTTGCTGGTTGGCCCCAACTCGCGTTACCGCGACGGCAAGGAAGATTACGAAGGCGACCCGACGCCGGTGAAAGATTTTTATGAAGCCGCGTTGCACATGCTGCCTACGTTGCGGCCTGAAGACTTGCGCGCGAGTTACAGCGGCTTGCGTCCACGATTGCAAGCCGCGCACGAAAGCGGGTTTGTAGACTGGGCGATGGAATACGATCCGCAATGGCCGCAAGTGATTCATTTGATCGGGATGGAATCGCCTGGCCTTACTTCATGTCTGTCTTTGGGCTTGAGCATAGCGAAAATGGCAAGTGAGGTGGTGGCCTGATCCTTTAAGGTTCGCAGAAAACCAGGCAAGGCCAGTCAGAAGCCAAATAACTTCGGACTGGCCTTTTCACATGACGGGATACGGTTACGCTGAGCGATGTAATAAAGCGTGCTGAATCACCGCTTGTGCTTCAGCCAATTCAGCGCCGACCAACTCAAGCCGCGGCGGACGCACGCGCGCCGAACCCATGTTCACCGCCGCTTGTGCGAGTTTGATGAGTTGCACGAATTTCGGCACGGTGTCTAAGCGCAACAACGGCAGGAACCAGTTATACAAACGCATGGCTTTTTCGTGTTCGCCTTGCACGGTGAGGTTGAAGAGTTCGACCGACTCTTGCGGAAAGGCGTTGACGAGGCCGGCGATCCAGCCAATGGCACCTACGTGCAGGGCTTCGACGATGCCGTCGTCTACGCCAACGAGAATGGCGAGACGGTCTGCGATCAACGCGCGAATCGCCGTCACGCGCCGCGTATCCGTGCTGGACTCTTTGACCGCGTGAAAATTCGAAAATTCCGCCGCGAGTTCGGCGATGTGTTCGGGCAGGAAGTCGGTGCCGTAAGCCACCGGATTGTTGTAAAGCATGCACGAGAGCGGCGTAGCCTTAAACGTTTCCGCCACGTGATATTTCATCTCCCGCCAATCGCCTTTATAGACATAAGGCGGCAAGACCATCAGCCCTGCGCAGCCGCTCTTTTCCGCGAGTCGAGCCTGCGCGACAGCTTCTGCTGTACTCAACGCCGAAATCGCTGCGACCACCGGCACTCGCGCACCAACGGCTTTGACAATCGTCGCCCATAACGCGCCTCGCTCTTCCAACGTCAACGTATTCCCTTCGCCCAAACTGCCCGGCGTCACGATGCCGGTGCAGCCGTGGTCTACCATCCACGCGGCGTGGCGCGCGATGAATTCGTGATCGAGCGATAAGTCTTCGTGGAAAGCCGTCGTCATTGCGGGCATCACGCCGTGCCATTTCATTGCCATCAGATGAATCCTTTCAAACTTGTTTTTCGTTTAGCGAACACCGTTTAGAGTACCGCCTTGAGGCGGAATCGGAGGCTTTAGCCGACTTGCAAGTCGGCTAAAGCCTCCGATTCCGCCTAAAGGCGGTACTCTAAACGTTCGCTTCGTTTT
>JABFSD010000024.1 GCA_013140935.1 Acidobacteriota bacterium | reverse complement strand
GAATAAGCCGCCGACGTAAATGTTCGTGCCGTCGTTCGCTAGCGCATAAACGTCGCCGCCGACGCCGTTGCTGCCTGATCCACCTGAATCCACTCCCAACGAAAACCAGTTTTTGGTCGTCAGGTTCCAGCGGGCAATGCAATCTACGTGCAGCGTGTAATCGTTGGAACGAACTACCCAGGGAAATTGTCCGCCGATATAAACGTTGTCACCCATGACGGTGATGGCTTTCACGTCACCCAAAAACGTGCCGATGCCTTTACCCAGCGCCGACCAAGTGCCCGCTGTGGGGTTCCAAACCGCCACGTTGTTCACGACTACGAAATTGGTCGCCGTGTGATAAGCGTTTTTGAACCCGCCGACAAAATAGACATTGCCGCCCGCAACTGCCGCAGCGTTGACATCGCCATTCACGCCATTGCTTAGCCCGTCAGCGGCGCTACCCAAGGCCGACCAGCTTTGCGAGTTAGCATTCCATTTGGCAACGCAGCGCACACCGATGGAATTGTTCAGCGATTTATAAACCCGGCTAAATCGTCCGCCGACATAGATGTCAGCGCCCAGCACCGTAATTGAATGCACCGCATCGTTGACGCCGTTGCCGCCGGTTTGCAAATCAGCGCCTAACGCAAACCACTTTTGGCTCTGAACGTTATAACGCGCAATGTTTTTGGCGGCGACGCCGCCGATGCCTTCAAACAGGCCGCCGACATAAATATCGTTGCCGCTCACCGCAATGGCATACACAGCATTGGTGGTTTGCAGCGCCGCTGCCGGCAACGCGACGCTTTTCGCCGACGCACTTTTTTCGGCGACGGCCATGCTCAGCGACAACAGCAACAAGGCTGCGGCTGACACGCCCAAACGGATGACAATTTTCCTCATAGCCAATTACTCCTGGTGGTGGTCAAAAAAAACAGCCGGGAGTCCTCACATACTCCCGGCTGGTAAGTATTCGACTGCGAACCTACACACGTCGAAACTCATGAACGCTGGTCAAAGCGCGCACGCGGCGCGCGCCAGCCGGTTAGGTCGTTTTCGGTGAGCGCGTTCAGGGGCGTGTATGTCGAGCCAGCAACGAAACCGAAAGGGCGTCCGGCTCAATCTGAACGCGTGTGATGAAAACGGTTTACTTCACACTGATCCTGACCGCGTTGGCGGCTTTGCCGTTGACGGTCAGCACAAAATCCATATCGCCACGACCTGCGACGGCACGCGGAATTTCGATGTTGACCTGGTCTACGCCAAACATCGTGCCTTGCGCACCGGCATACAGCACCGCGACGGGTTCACCGCCGAGCGTCGCCGTGACTTCGGTCACCGAACTGCGTCCGCGAATGCCCGTGCCGAATAACGCCACGAACACGCGGTCAACGACCGTGCCGAATTCGATGGGCAACGTCACCCATTGCCGCATGTCGAGGTCGTAACGCGCCATGATTT
Organism: Acidobacteriota bacterium; assembly: GCA_013140935.1. GTDB lineage: Bacteria > Acidobacteriota > Blastocatellia > RBC074 > RBC074 > JACPYM01. The sequence continues at coordinate 3,454 of JABFSD010000024.1, read as the reverse complement.
CGGTGTAATGCGCCGAGCCGCGCACGCGTAACACTGAGGCCGCCGCGACGCCTTCGCCGTTGCCGTTCATGGCGAACAAGCCGGGCGAGACGGCGGCGACGTTGATCGCGCCGACCGAAACCGCGCCGTCGCCAGACGTGATCGTCACGCGCGCTTCGCCCAGCGCCAGACCGGAAGGCAGATAAAAATTCACCTGTCCCGGCGCGACGAAAAACAGCGGCGCATAAGATTCCAGTCCGGCGGCATCGCGCACTTGCACGCTCGTGCCTTCGAGCGTCAGCGGCAACGGCCAGCTTTCGTTCAAACGCGCAGCCGTAGCCAGGTCAGTACCGAAGGCAGCCACGATGCTTTCGGGCGCGATTTCATTCGCGCGAAAGCTCGCGGCTGAAACCGCCGCCAGCGCTTTAACGGCCGGCGGCACGTCCTGTGCGGCCACCGGGTTATCAATGGCGGCCAACAGCATCAGCGCCGTTAGCGCCGCCAAAGTAGCTACTAAAAATTCTGTGTATTTACGCGAGGATGCGTAATAGAGATGTTGCAATCGCATACGTCCTACTTTCTTCCCTCTACGGGCACCAAACACGGGATCGCCAAAGCCAATCGCGCTACGGGTGCGCGCGGTTTACGACGACACGGAAAGAAACATTTAGGAAAAACGATGCAGCGGTCTGATGTCGGCACATCAAATGGGTAGGCCAAACGAAACCTGCCAACTGGGCAAGTTGAAATAAGCGAGTCGTGTCGCGGGCGGTTCGTTTGGTTGAAGAAACTATTGGGGCCTGGCTATTAATGGGGGGAGAGAGGAAGCCAGTTAAAACCCAGTTCAACCAAAGACAAAACACGTCTTCAAAAGTTCAAGGCGCTCACCGCCCAGCACGTGGAAACTATCACGTGCCGACGAGCAGCGACCTGACGCGGTTCGCTCAAATTTTGTTCCATACGAAAGACTGCGACTCGCAGTGCGTAAGCTATTTTCGAGAGAAATTACGCCCTACGTTTGCACCCATCCGATCACCGACGGTAAAACCCCACGTCGCATTTAGAAGTGATAGGCATAAACAAACGTTACACTCTGAGCCTATTAATCCCGTAGTACGTCCTAGCCAATTCCCTGTCGTTCTCAGCTCAATCGTTACGAAATGGTCACAAGTTCGTCAGGATTGGCTGCGCCCGACTAGCTAAGCTGTGCCCGCCCTTGAGCGCGTCGTGCAAAGACAAATGGGTTGTCGTGTCTTGCGCTCAGCGGCGGAGTCATTATGAAAACAGGCAAGTGGAGTTTTTCTGTCGTCGTTGCTCTGACAGCGTTGTCAGCATTGTCGGCTTGGTTATGCCAACGCCCTTTCGCATCGAAGACCGCATCGGCGCATCAAGCTGCGTTGCAAGGCCCCGCCGCCGTGCAACAACTCAAGCAATCAAACAGTTTCAATTCACTGAGCGCCGCTTATCAGGCGGCGCGCTATCACATCGAAGCCGCGCCCGACGCCCTCTCGTGGCATTCACAGAATCCCGCTCATCATTTTCAAGCGTCGTTTCGCCGCTCCACTGTGGAAGGCGCTAAGAATGACGTTACGGCGGGAGTGCAACTGCAAGCCGACCGCGCACGACTCGGCTTGCAGTTGCGAGCTATCGGTTATGAACAACTGCTGGTCGTTCAGGCTGTCAGCGAACCGCACGCGCAAAACAATCGCATCGAATTTCAACACGCGACAGAAGCGCAAAGCCGCGTGACGGAATGGTTCGTCAACGACGCCAACGGACTCGAACACGGCTTCACCTTGAATGAGCCAATCGCGCCGCGCAGTTCGCAGCCGTTGCAGTTGCGGATGCACATCAACAGCGAGTTGCGCGCGCAAGCCGATGAACAAAGCGTGACGTGGTTTAACGCGGAGGGCGAAATCGTGTGGCGTTACGCGGGCTTGCGTGCATGGGATGCCAACGGCGCAACACTCGCCGCAACGATGAACTTACAAGCCGATGAGCTTACGCTTTCAGTGGACGATGCAACGGCGGTTTATCCGCTCACGATTGATCCGACGTTCACCTTGCAACGACAACTCGTCGCGGGGCCTGCGGCTGATGCGTTCTTCGGTTCGTCGGTGGCGCTGGATGGCGACACCGCCGTTATCGGCGCAGAAGGCGAAGACCTGGACGGCAGCGACAGGGAAGGCGCTGTGTATGTTTTCACGCGCAGCGGCTCGTTGTGGACGTTGCAAGCCCGCTTGCGCGCAGCCGACGGCGCCGCGCGCGATCAGTTGGGCAGGCAGGTTGCGGTGTTGGGCGATACGCTGGCGGCGAGCGCGCCTTTCCACAACATCGGCGCAGCGGCGGATCGCGGCGCGGTTTATGTCTTCACGCGCAGCGGCGGCGTGTGGACGCAACAACAAAAGCTGGTCGCCAACGATGGAGCAGCCAGCGACTTATTCGGTGAGAGTCTGGCGATTGCCAACAATCAATTGCTCGTCGGCGCTCCCAATCGCAACGAAGCCAATAAAGCCGACAGCGGCGCGGCTTATTACTTCACGCGCAGCGGCACGACCTGGTCGCAGACGCAAAAGCTGTTGCCGAGCGTGGGAACCGCCAACGACAAGTTCGGCGAGAGCGTAGCCATGGTCACCGGCCTGAACGGCGCGCTCGCCATCGGCGCGCCGGGCTTTGAAAGCGACGGCCCCGCCAATCAAGGCACGGTTTATATCTTCCTGCCGGTGATGGGCGTCTGGGTCGCCAGCGGACAACTCTTTGCCAACGACGCCGGAGCCGATGACGCTTTCGGTTCCGCCTTAGCTCTGAGCGGCGGGACGTTAGTCGTCGGCGCTTACCTCGACGACGTAGCGGGCATCACGAACGCGGGATCGGCTTACGTTTATGTGCGCAATGGCAATGCTTTCGCCTTCCAACAAAAGCTGCTGCCCAGCGATGCGGGGGCGAAACAGTTCGGTTATGCCGTCAGCGTAGAAGGCGACACCGCCTTGATCGGAGCGCGCGAAGATCAAATCAACAACAACGCACAACAAGGTTCGGCTTATGTTTTCACGCGCAACGGCGCAACGTGGTCGCAACAACAACAACTGACCAGCCCCGGCGCGGCGCAAGATGCCTTCGGCCAAAGCGTAGCCCTTGACGGCAACACAGCCCTGTGCGGTGCCTTGTCAGAAAATCAAAACGCCGCCAACAACACAGGCGCAGCTTATGTTTTCACGCGCAACGGCACGACCTGGACGACACAACAACGACTCATCGGCAGCGATGGCGAAGCGGGCGACGCCTTCGGTTCAGCCGTCGCCGTTGACGGCAACACGGCGGTCATCACCTCGCCCACTGACGACATAGACGCGCCCGTCAATCAAGGTTCGGCTTATGTTTTCACACGGCAGGCTACGAGTTGGACGTTTCGCCAAAAACTGACGGCGGGCAAGGCGGGCGATCATTTCGGCCAGGCGGCGGCGCTCAAAGGCGA
>JABFSD010000356.1 GCA_013140935.1 Acidobacteriota bacterium | reverse complement strand
TTCATCCTGAGTTATCAGGCCGCGAAAATATTTATCTCAACGGCGCGATTCTCGGCATGCGCCGCGAAGAAATCGAACGCAAGTTCGAAGAGATCGTCGAATTTTCAGAAGTCCGCAAGTTTATTGATACGCCGGTCAAACGCTATTCGAGCGGCATGCATTTGCGGCTGGCGTTTTCGGTCGCGGCGCATCTCGAACCCGAAATTCTGTTGGTAGACGAAGTCCTCGCCGTCGGTGACGTAGCCTTTCAGAAAAAGTGCGTCGGCAAGATGGAAGATGTCGCTTCGCAAGGTCGCACGGTTATATTCGTCAGTCACAATCTCGCGGCGGTCAAAGAACTGTGCCAGACCAGCGTCGTATTGAGTAACGGGCAACTCGAATATCGCGGCTCGGTATTGGAAGGCTTGGCGCGTTACAGCCAAACCGTCGCCGCCAGCGACACCACCGAAGCCTCGCGCGGCACGCGCTGGCGACACGTAGCCATTGCGGGGCAAACGCGCGGGCTGCCCGCTGAGTTGCGCAACGAACAACCGTTCACCATCGAAGCCCAACTCGACTTGCAACGCCCCGTCACACGCGGACAGTTCTTTTGCATCTTGAGCGACGCGACCGGCGAACAAATCCTGCATCAACGCATCGAGATGCGAGAGTTGGGTTACGAAACGCTCGAAGCTGGTTCCTTTCACGTCAACGCGGCGTTCCCGGCGCTGTGGCTTTCGCCGGGTGTTTATACGGTTTATCTGAAATTCATCGGCTATAGCCCGGCAGGGGTCGAAGAACGTCACAACTCTGAACGCACGTTGATCGAAGTCACGGGCGCAGATCAGGGCATCAGCCGTTCGGTGCTGGCACCGCTTTTTGATTGGAGCGTTCAACCGGCGCAGGAAAACGATCCACTCGTGAAAAGCCAAGCCAGTTTGTCATGACCGCATTGCTCGACGGCGCGACCGTCAAACCAACCAACCACAACACTCAGTCCACGCCCTCGGTCGTCTGCATCTCGTCGCACTTCCTGACGGATCGGCTGATTTTGCATTCGTCGTTTTTGCCTACGTTGGCAGCGGGCTGCCGTCCGCTCGTGACCAGCGAAGCCATCACCGAACCGGCCTTTCCGCAAGATCATCCACAGCGTGACGCCTTTCATCCCGTGCCTTTGCCGCAAGGCTCACCTGGCGCATTGCGTCAGGCGCGACATCTCGCCACGCATACGTGGGATCACAAAGGATTGTCTGCGAGCCGCGCCAGCATGTGGCGTCATCGCTCTGGCCCCGCCGCCAAACCGCGTGATTTGCTGATGCGAGGTTTGAGCAAACCGCTCGCCGCTTTGGGTTTGGAAAACTGGCTCGAAAGAAAGGTCGAACGCGCCCTCGTGCGTTACGGCGCACAAGCTGAGATTCGGGATTGGCTGCAAGCCGAACGCGCCGCGCTGGTCGTGATTATGAATCCCTTTCTCGACCCTTATCAGCAAGTGGCCGCCGCCGCGCGCAGTCTGGGCTTGCCCATCGTGGCTTTCATTACTTCGTGGGACAACATCAGCACCAAATCGCGGATGGTGTTCGATTACGACGCTTATCTGGTTTGGTCGGACGCGATGAAAGCCGAGTTGCATCAATTTTATCCGCGCAGTGTGAAACGTCCGGTCTTCGTCACCGGCTCACCGATTTACGACGCTTTTTGTCAGCCGCGGTTTGAACAATCGCGTGAATCATTTTGTCAAATGTATGGTCTCAATCCGAAGCGACCAATCCTGCTTTACAGTTTAGGTTCGCCGCGTTTCATTCGGGAAGATTACGGCTTGCGGCCTTTCCTGACAGCGCAAGCGCAAACGCCTGAACTGCAAAACGCGCAAGTCATCATCCGGCTGCATCCCGGCCACGGCGAAGCCAAAGTCACCGAACTCGAAAATATTCGCCGCGACTTTCCGCACGCCGTTATTCAAAGCCCGCAAAAACATTGGCAGCGCGTGCCCTTTCAAAGCGAAGAAGGCATTCGCGAATGGATCAGTTCGGTGCGTCACGCCGATGTGTTGATCAATCTCTCTTCGACAATGGCCGTAGACGCGGCTTATTTCGATCATCCCGTAGTTAATATCAACTTCGATCCCGAACCGGGCGGCCCCAATCAAACGATGATCAAAGAGATCAACCAATCGTGGAATCACTTTCGTCCGATTTGCGAAAGCGGCGGCCTGTGGCTGGCGAGCGATATGAACGAAGTCATTCAAGCGACGGTGGCTTATTTGCGCGACCCGTCGTTGCATCGCGCGGGCCGTCGCAAAATGGTGCAACACGTATGCGGCCCCGTTGACGGACAAGCCGGTCGCCGTATGGCCGAAGCCTGTCTCTCATTGCTCACAACAGTAAAGACTTGATGCGCGTAGGCAAGAATCCGGCCAGTACGTTCGATACGCTCGCCTCCCATCGTCGCCATCGCATCCTCGTGCCGGTTTATATTCCGCACACAAATGAATACTTCGCCGATGCGCTCGAAATTTTACAGCTTTGTTTGCGCTCGCTGCGCGCAACGATCAATAAACAAGCGGGCAACGAACAAGTGGCGGTCACGCTGATCGCCAACGGATGCTGCGACGAAGCCTTGCAAGTTTTAGAAACTGAGTTCGCCGCAGGCTGGCTCGATCAGTTGTGCGTCAATCAAACCAATCGCGGCAAAGTGGATGCGATCATTTCGGTCGCGCGCGGTTCGTTCGAACCATTGCTGACCTTCGCTGACGCCGACGTGCTGTTTCATCCCGGCTGGTTACAAAAAGTCGAAGCCGTCTTCGCTCACTTTCCCGACTGCGGCTTCGTTTCGCCGATGCCCAATCCTACGAAACATTGGTACAACTCTTCGGCCACGCTGTGGGCGGCAAAACTGCGCGGCGAATTGCGGCGCGCCAAAGTCGTCAGCGACGCGGCACTCGACGCTTTCGCCCAAAGCATCGGCAATCCCGCTTACTTCCCGGCTGAGGTCAGGCAGTCGCAATGGATCGTCGAACGCAACGGTCAACAAGCCGTCGTCGGCGCAGGACATTTCGTATGCACGCTGCGCCGCGAAGTGTTGGCCGCAATGCCGAAACACGCGGCGCTGAAAGGTTATGACAGCAACGCCGATCAACGATGGCTCGATCAACCGCCTGATGCGTTGGGCTTTTGGCGACTGGCTACGACTGAAGCATTAGTCGCCCATCTGGGCAACGTCGCCGAACCGTGGATGCACGAGCGACTCGCTGATATCGAAGCGCATTCAACGAACAACATGGCTTCGCACAATGTTCCGCCGCCACCGGCTTGGCACGTAGGCAAAATCATTCCTTACGGCGTCAGGCGCTTAGGCATTCGCGCCGTGCGCAAAATGCAACGGCTCTTTTCACGATGACCAATTCACCACCACATCTTGTCGTATTGCTGCCGCGCGGCGAGACGATTCGGAATTTCATTTATTCAGGCGCGCTCGAAGCCGTGCAAAAACAATTGCCCGTTACCCTTATCAGCGTGCTGCCCGACGCGACGATCAATCAACAACTGACGAACCGTTTCGCCAGCGTACACGAGTTGACGACCGACCCTGATCCCTGGCTGGTGCGTTGGTTGCGACTGCAACTCGATGTCGTACACGGTCGCCATCTCTGGTCAGAAGCCGCCAAAGAACGCTGGCGTCGCCGCGATGCCGAAGCCGTCACGCCCTCAAAAAAAGCCAAGCGGCTCATCTCAAAAGCCCTCACGTTATTCTTTGCGAATGAAGCCGGACTCAATGCGCTCAACGCGCTCGAACGCCAAACGAGCCGCACGCTTTCGACGAGCAACCATTACACTGAGTTGATGCGACAACTGCGCCCGTCGCTAGTGTTCAACGCTTCGCACATTCACAGCCCGAATGCGACGCAAGCCGTACAGGCCGCGCAATGGCTGGGCATTCCGACCGCGACCTTTCTGTTCTCGTGGGATAACCTGACTTCGCAAGGCCGTATCATGCTGCCTTACGATCATTACTTCGCGTGGAATCAAACCATCGCCGAACAGTTGCTGGAGATTTATCCGCGCGTGCGGCGCGAACAAGTCATCGTGACCGGCACGCCGCAATTCGACTTTCACTTCCGCTCCGAATTTCACGAGTCCCGCGAAACGTTTTGCGCGCGTGTCGGACTCGACCCGGCGCGGCCATTTGTGCTTTACAGCACCGGCATGGACAACCACATGCCCGGCGAGCCGCGCATTATTGAAGGCATCGCGCTTATCCTGCGTTCGCTCGATGAATTTCAACGCCCGCAATTGCTGGTGCGGCTTTATCCCAAAGACCGCCATCCCGAACGTTTCGATGAAATGCGCCGCGCCAACCCCGACATACTGTTTCCTGAAATTCCGTGGAATAAAAATCATCAGACGCCGCAATTCGAAGATTGCGCGTTCCTGACCAACACGCTGCGCCATTGTGCGCTGGGCATCAACATCGCTTCGACCATTTCGCTCGAACTGGCGATGCTCGACAAACCGGTCATCAACGTCGGTTACAACCCGCCCGAGCTAGACATCAGCCCCATTGACTATCGGGTTTATTACGGTTTTGACCACTATCGCCCCGTCGTCGAAAGCGGCGCGGTGCGCTTGGCAAATTCAGAAACCGAAATGCGCGACTTGATCGTCGCCGCGTTACGAAACCCTGCGCAAGACGCCGCTCTGCGCGCACGCTTCACCCGACAAATGTTCGGCGATACGTTGAATGGGCGCGTCGCCGAAGGATTAGCCCAACATCTCATTCGTTTAGCCCATGCGCGAAACGGTTAAAGCCCTGCTGGTAAAACTCGAAGGCGAAGGCGGTCACCTCAGACACGCGCTGAGGTGGTGCAGCCGCCAATATGAACACGTCAGCACGGGCGGCGTGCTTTATTTTTACAATCACGT
>JABFSD010000973.1 GCA_013140935.1 Acidobacteriota bacterium | reverse complement strand
TGCAAATTCTGACGCATCGTGAACACCGATTCTGATTGAACGTGAACACTGGAATTATTGAACGTGAACACTGGAATTATTGAACGTGAACGCTCCCAGTAGCGTGTCGCGCCGTTCGTCTGGCTGGTCATTCTTCGCGCAGGTAACGGATCCGAAATTCACTTTTGAGGAGGATACGATTTATGCCTGCTGAAAGGCTGTCCATGCGTCAGATCAAAGAAATGTTGCGGCTGCGTTACGTGACGCAGCTTTCGGTGCGCGCGATTGCGCGTAGTTTGAATGTCTCCGTCGGGGTCGTGAGCAAGTACCTGCAACTCGCCGCGCGTGCGGGCATCGGTTGGCCGCCGCCCGCTGAACTCGCTGAAGCGGCGTTGTTAGCCAAATTACAGCCGCCGGTGGCTACGTCCACCAAGCCCTTTCCCGAACCTGATTTCGTAGCGATTCATCAAGAGTCGCGTCGCAAGGACATGACTTTGCAGTTGCTCTGGGAAGAGTACGCGCAAGCCGTACAGCCCGCGACGCCGTATAGCTACTCGCACTTTTGCGTGTTGTATCGCGCGTGGCGGCAGCGCCTTTCGCCGACGATGCGGCAGACGCATGCGCCGGGCGAAAAGCTGTTCGTAGACTACGCCGGGCCGACCGTGCCCATCGTCAATGAACTCAAGGGTGAAATCAGTTACGCGCAGATTTTTGTCGCGGTGTTGGGCGCGTCGAATTACACCTACGCTGAGGCCACGTATTCGCAAAGTTTGCCGGATTGGTGCGGTTCGCACGTGCGCGCGTTGGCGTATTTCGGCGGCGCGCCGCGTTTGGTCGTACCCGATAATCTCAAAAGCGGCGTGACCAAAGCCTGCCGCTACGAACCCGCCTTGACGCGCACTTATCAGGACTTGTTGGAGCATTACGGCACCGCCGCTTTGCCTGCGCGACCTTACAAACCGCGCGACAAAGCCAAAGTGGAGAAAGGCGTACAACTGGTGGAGCGCTGGATTCTCGCGCGCTTGCGCAAACGTACTTTCTTCTCACTCAACGAACTCAATCGCGCCATCGCGGAGTTACTCGAATGGCTCAACGCGCGGCCTTTCAAAAAACTGCCCGGTTCGCGGCTCTCGCAGTTCAACGAACACGAACGCGCCGCGCTCTTGCCGCTGCCCGACGCGCCGTACGAATACGCCGAATGGAAAAAGGCGCGCGTACACATCGATTATCACGTTGAACTCGACGGGCATTATTACAGCGTGCCGCACGCGCTGCTGCGCCGCGAACTCGACGTACGCCTGACCGCGACGACGATTGAATGTTTTCTTCAATCAGCAGCGCGTCGCCACCCATCCGCGCGACTGGCGCAAAGGCCGCCATTCCACCGTCGCCGAACACATGCCCCAAGCCCATCGCGCCCATCTCGCCTGGACGCCCGAACGTTTGCTCAACTGGGGCGCGGCCATCGGCCCGCATACGCGCGAACTCGTCCAACATTTACTGACGGATCGTCCGCATCCCGAAATCGGCTATCGCGCCTGTCTGGGCTTGCTGAACTGCGCGAAACGGTTCGGCGACGCACGCCTCGAAGCCGCCTGCCAACGCGCGCTCGCCCTTTATTCACCGACGCGGCGTTGCGTCCTTTCCATTCTGGAAAAAGGACTCGACACGCAACCGTTGCCGGAGCCGGTAGCGGAAATTCCACGGCCCGCGCACGCAAACATTCGCGGCGCGGCCTACTATCACTGAGGAAAATGATGTTGATACAACCGACGCTGAACACCTTGCGTACGCTCAAGCTCACGGGCATGGCGGACGCTTACGCGCAACAACTCGAACAGCCCGAAGTGCAACGCCGCGCCTTTGACGAACGGCTCGCCTTGCTGGTCGAACGCGAAACCACTTACCGTGACAGCCGCCGTCAAAAGCGGCTCTTGCAACTGGCGCGACTCAGGCAAACACAAGCCTGTCTGGAAGACATTGACTACCGTCCGACGCGCGGCTTTGAGCGCAGCTTCGTGGCGGCGCTGATTCCGTGCGACTGGATTCGCGCGCATCAGAATTTGCAGATCACCGGCGCGACGGGTACGGGCAAAAGCTGGCTCGCCTGCGCCTTCGGTCATCAAGCCTGTCGGCAAGGCCTGAGCGTACGTTATGAGCGTACGCCGCGCCTGCTCGACGACCTGCGCATCGCACGCGGCGACGGCAGCTACCGCCGCAGACTCGCGCTACTGGCGCGTACGGATTTGCTCATCCTCGACGATTTCGGTTTGAAGCCCCTGACTCAACCCGAACGCCACGACTTGTTGGAAGTGATTGAAGACCGTCACGGCTTGCGCTCTACGTTGTTGACGAGCCAACTGCCGGTGAATGCGTGGCACGAATACCTGAACGATCCGACCGTCGCGGACGCGCTGCTGGATCGGCTGCTCAACGGCGCCCACCGACTCGAACTCAAGGGTGAATCGCTGCGCAAAAAACCGGCGAGCTTGACCAAAGCTCCGACGAAACCGTAATACTCCCCCGACCCGCCGACGAACGGCAGCGCACGAGTGTTCACGATCAATAATTTCGCTGTTCACGATGCCATCGCGCTGTTCACGTTCAATCAGAATCACCGTTCACCATCATCAGAATCCGCAGTCTACCGTCTACTCTTCAGGAGAATTTATGCAAAGACGTGATTTTGTGATTTCGACATTGGTTTCTGCCCCGGGCCTCTCGCTGCCTGTCGGCGTCGCGGCGCAAAAGAAAGCTGTCGTGCCTGACCTGGCCGCGCTGGCTGAAAACCGTAGCCTCAACATCAGCCTGCTGAACGAAGGCGCGCGGAAAGGCATTCGCCTGACCAACGGCGTCGCGTATTTACCGGGCGTCGAGTTCGGCAACGGTACGATTGAGCTTGAGCTGCGAGGCAAAGATGTGCAGCAGCAAAGCTTCCTCGGCGTAGCCTTTCACGGCGTAGATGACAAGACGATGGATCTGATTTACTTCCGCCCGTTCAACTTCAAAACGGATGATTCCGCGCGCCGCCTGCGTGCTGTGCAATACGTTTCTCATCCGACCTACACCTGGCAGAAGCTGCGCACGGAACAGCCGGGGAAATTCGAGCAACCTGTCAACCCTGTCCCCGACCCCAACGATTGGTTTCGCGCGCGTGTCGTGATTGCACATCTGCAGGTCAGCATCTTCGTCAATGACGCCAAAGAACCTTGTCTGGTGGTCACGCAGTTGAGTGACCGCAAAAAAGGATTGGTAGGACTCTGGAACGGGAGCGCGGCGGGCGGCGATTTCGCCAACTTGAAAATTATCCCGGCCTGAGAGAGCGCGAGCCGATGATTGCGCAACGTTACGACTAAACCGTATGGCTGATTCGACTAACACACATCGCGTTTGCTTCTGGCGCTGGCTGATTCGCTTCATCGGCCTGATCGTACCGCGACGGCTGCGTGCCAATTGGCGGCAGGAGTGGGAACAGGAAAGACACGTTTGCGCGTGAACCTGCCGTATAGAAATTCGCAGCCCGCATTCACCTTCAACAAAAAAAAGAAATTGCGCCAACCGCTTGCCGGAAAAACGGCTTTCGAGTTAAGTTATGTAGTATGTTGGCTATGCCGCATATTGGCTAAAAGAAAATCGGTACGGAAATGAGGTTGGACATGAACAAGAGTTATCTCTCTTTTACGGCAGCCGTGATCCTGCAAGCGTTGGATAACGGTTATCAATACGGCTTTGATGTGATGGCGGCGACGGGCTTGCCGAGCGGCACGATCTATGCGGCGTTGCGGCGGTTGGAAAAGAACGGCTACATCAAAGGGCAATGGGAAAAGCAGGCCATCGCGCTGAAAGAACAGCGTCCGGCGCGCCGGTATTACGAATTGACGAAGGCCGGACGGGAAGTGCTGGCCGAAGCGGTCGCGCGGTATCACCTGCTCGGACAGTCGTCGCTGGTCACGAGCCAGCCCCGCACTACGGAGTAAAGGCCAGCTATGAAATTACATCTGCGTTTGATCCGCTTCATCGGCCTAATCGTGCCGCAACGACTGCGGGCGGATTGGCGGCAGGAATGGGAAGCCGAGTTGCACTACCGCGAAGCCCAGTTGGCAGAGTGGGACAAACTCGATTGGCAAACCAAATTTGAACTGTCCCGCGCAAGCTGTGGAGCGTTGTGGGACGCGCTGCTGCTGCAACCGGAACGATGGGAGGACGAAATGATTCAGGATTTACGCTTTGGCGTGCGAATGCTACTCAAACAACCTACCTTCACTTTGATCGCTGTGCTCACGCTCAGCCTGGGCATTGGGGCGACCTCGGCGGTTTTCAGTTTGATCCAGGGCGTGTTGTTGACGCCGCCGCCGTACCAGCACCCGGAGCGAATCGCGCTGATCACGACGGCGCGGACGGACGGTCAGCAAACGTCTCGCCCGCGTGGGTGGCCCGCCGCGCAATGGCTGGAATGGCAAAAGGAGGCGAAGTCATTCGAGGCCATCGCCGCGTACCGATGGGAATTCAGCTTCATCGTCTCGGAGAACGGCAGCGAATCGGTCGAGGGAATGATTGTCACCAAAGACTATTTCAGCATGACCGGACTCAAGCCTTATCTGGGCCGCACGTTCCAGGACTCCGACACCGTGGCCGATGCGCCGCAGGTCATCATCCTCGGCTATGACCTCTGGCGGCGCCAGTTCAACGGCGATCCCAACATCATCGGCAAGACGATCCCGTTCCGCGGGTTGTTCGGGGCGCCGTCTCCGACGGTCATCGGGGTTATGCCGCCCGGCGTCCGTTTCCTTCCGTCGCCCACCACGGCGGGAAATCCGAACTACAACGTGGACGCGCAGGTGGAATGGTGGCTGCCGGCCAGGCCCATCCCGCGCGTGTTGAAATTCCCTATCTGGAATGTGGCGGGGCGCTTGCAAAAC
>JABFSD010001149.1 GCA_013140935.1 Acidobacteriota bacterium | reverse complement strand
TGGTCGAACGCCGCCTGCAACCCGCCGACGAAGCATGGGTCGAAGACTGGCAACTGTGCTTCCTACGCGAACGCGCCAAGCTGGGCTTGCCCAAAATTGATCTGGTTGATTTGCGCTATGAATTCACCCTGATGACGATTCAGCGGCTGCTTAAAGCCATCGGCACGTTCTCTTACCAAACCGGCGTAGCGGGGCGCGGCGAGTATTACGAAAAATATATCAACCCCGCGATTGCGACCGTGTTGCGCGCCATGCGTACGCCGAAGTTGCGCGAATATCCGGCGTTGCGGGCTGCGCTCGAAAATCTGACCATCGAACACGAATTGCACGAGTTGCTCGAACGATTGGGTACGGAAGAAAAGTTGCGCGTGCTGGAACTCGCGCGCCAACTGGCGAAATGAGCCGTTATGGATGTGATAAAGACGAGCAGGTTTCTCAGCCTGATCTTGCGGCACGAACCGCAAAAGATCGGCTTGCAACTCGACGCGCAAGGCTGGGTAGCCGTTGATGAATTGCTTGTCGCCTTGCGACTACACGGCAAGCCGCTGACGCGCGCACAACTCGACCACATCGTAGCGACGAATAACAAAAAGCGTTTTGCGTTCAGCGACGACGGCTTGCGCATTCGTGCCAATCAGGGGCATTCGGTTGAGATTGAGTTGGGCTACGAATCGGCTGTGCCACCTGCCCTGCTTTATCACGGCACGGCGACGCGCTTTCTCGATTCGATTCGCGCGCAGGGCTTGGTGAAAGGCGCACGCCATCACGTACACTTATCCGCCGACGAAGCGACTGCGCACAACGTCGGTTCACGTCACGGCAAGCCCATCGTGCTGACGGTTGATGCGACGGCGATGCACACGGCAGGCTGCGCGTTTTATCTTTCGGCGAACGGCGTCTGGTTGACCGAACACGTACCGGTTGCTTATTTACGTTTTTGAGAGGAGGCCGATATGTCAGTGGCAGTAGAAGTTATGATGGAAGCACCTGTGGTAAGCGAGACGGAAATCTCTTTGCCCAGCATAATCGTACAAGTGCATCAACTCACACCAGCGCAGCAACAATCACTGCTTGATGCGGTTATTGTGCAAGGTGGGTTATGGCCGAAAGAAGATGATCCGGCACAAAGCAACGATGAATTGGACGCAGAGCTAAAAGAGCTGCTGAGGCAAACCCGACAACTTTCGATGCGCAAAAAGCAATTGTTGATCGAAGTGTTGTCAGGTCATGGATTTCAACCGCCGGATTCGTGGCTTCGCAGCCGCACCATCCGCACGGATGCGCCTTTCGCTGACCATCTGCGTGAACTGGATTGGATCGAACAGCACGGCAAGGATTATGTCGGTGAGTGGGTTGCCGTCTGCGGAGATCAACTGGTAGCTCATAGCAAGAATGCAAAAGAAGTTTTTGCAAAGGCGCGCGAGTGCGAGGCTATGGTGAGTTTTATGCACCCATCGAGAGTGAGTGATTTGCCTTATATTGCTCTTTAGAAACTATGCCGCGAGTACTCAGCTTTTCGGTCAGTCGCTATTTCAAGATGACCGCAGCAGGCATCGAAATTCCCTGTGCGTTGGAACACAACGGAATCAGAATTCGCGCTGAGGCCAAAGTTGATCCAGGCAGTCAGTACTGCCTCTTTCAGCGTGAAATAGGCGAAGACTTGGGGCTTGACGTATTAAGCGGGAGAGCGGCGAAATTGAATACACTGGCTGGAGATTTCACCGCCTATGGACACACCATAACCTTGCATACGCTCGATCTGAAATTTGAAGCATACGTGCTTTTTCATCAGGCTTACGAAGCGCCGCGCAATATTCTGGGGTGCATCGGTTGGCTCAACAACACGCACTTTGCGCTCACGATGGATGATGAAATGATCCACCTCAAATCACTCCGATAAAAACTTATGAAGCAAACTTACATCGCCGAAATCGGCAAACACATTGGCGCGGAAGTCACGTTGCGTGGCTGGCTTTACAACAAACGTTCGAGCGGCAAGCTGGGCTTTCTCGAAATCCGCGACGGCTCGGCGATGATGCAGGCCATCGTCTCGAAAAAGGATGTTGATGAGGCGACGTGGGAAGCGAGCGAACGGGCTACGCAAGAGAGTTCGGTGATCGTCACGGGCGTGCCGCGTGAGCATCCGAAAAAGCCTGGCGTTTATGAACTCGACGTGAAGACGCTTGAGCTGGTCGGGCTTGCCAGCGAATACCCCATCACGCCGAAAGAACACGGCGTAGAGTTTCTGATGGATCATCGCCATCTGTGGCTGCGGTCAAAACGGCAGCACGCGATCTTGCGCGTCAGGCACACGATCATCAAAGCCGTGCGCGACTTTTTCGACAACAACGGATTCACGTTGTGCGATACGCCGATCTTTACGCCTGCGGCGTGCGAAGGTACGACGAATCTTTTTGAGGTGAATTACTTCGACGAAGAGAAAGCCTATCTGTCGCAATCAGGCCAGCTTTATAACGAAGCGACCGCGGCGGCTTTCGGTAAGGTCTATTGCTTTGGGCCTACGTTTCGCGCGGAGAAATCGAAGACGCGCCGCCATCTGACCGAGTTCTGGATGGTCGAACCCGAAGTCGCTTATGCCAAGCTGGACGACGTGATGGAACTGGCTGAACAGTTTGTGAGTTACGTTGTCGCGCGCGTACTCGAATCGCGGCAGGAAGAATTGAAAGTCCTCGAGCGCGACATCACCAAACTCGAAGCGATCATTCCGCCGTTTCCGCGTTTGCCATACGACGACGCGGCGAAGATGCTCGACGAGGCCTTTGCGGCGGGTAAGCTCGAAAACAAATTTGAGTATGGCAGCGATTTGGGTTCGCCGGATGAAACTTATATTTCGTCGCAATTCGACAAGCCGGTGATGGTGCATCGCTATCCGGCGGCGATCAAAGCGTTTTATATGGAGCCTGACCCGCTGCGTCCTGACCTGGCTTTATGCGTTGACGTACTCGCGCCGGAAGGTTACGGCGAAGTCATCGGCGGCGGCGAACGCGCTTCGTCGTTGGAGTATTTGCTCAAACAGATTGCTGCGCACGGCTTGCCCGAAGAAGCCTTCGATTGGTATCTCGACTTGCGCAAGTACGGTACGTTCCCGCACGGTGGCTTCGGCATGGGCATCGAACGTTGCGTGTCATGGCTGTGCGGACTTGAACACGTGCGCGAAACCATCCCTTTCCCCCGCATGCTTTATCGTTTGAAACCCTAAAAAAGACTTCCCCCTTTTGCGTAACATTGCCCCTGCAAGAGAGAAGACAAAATGGCTACTACGACCCTCGAAGCGACAGCCAAAACGTTGGCGTCGCCTGTTGTTGCTCCGACTCAAACCGCGACTTATCTCACAACGTGGTTGAGCGAATTTGAAGAGAAAACCGCGCAGGAATTTCGGAAGCGCACCAAGCTGGATTATCAGCAGACCATTCACGAAATCATCACTGCCGCTGAACCGGAAGCGGGCGCGCAGGTGTTGGATTTCGCTACGGGCAGCGGCGTCATCGCGCGCCAGTTCGTCGGGCGCGTAGGCGATGCCGGGCGCATTGTCGGAACTGACACCGCAGCACACATCGAACAAGCGCGCTTAGCAGCGCTCTCGGCTAAAGTCAGCCGCAAGCTCGAATGGCGCGAAGCCATCCCGGATAAATTGCCTTTCGATGAAAACAGTTTTGATATCGTGACGTGTGCGATGGCGTTTCATCGTTTGCCTGCTCAGGCGGTGCTGAGTTCTGTGCAACGAATTTTGAAACCGGGCGGACGTCTCATCATCGCGGACTTGCTGGCTCCGATAAAACATAGTCCGCTGCGTGTGTGGTGGAGAAAAAATTACTATCGCTTCGTTGTGCGCGATCGGCAGGAAGCCGAGGCGCAGTTTTATCAGGCTGAAACGCTGGTCGGGATGTTGCGCGCGGCGGGCTTTCGTCAGCAGATGGTGAAAGTGCTGAGGCAACGCGATGAACACGATTTCGCTTTCGCCATTATCAAGGCAGTCAAATAGGCTTTATTGCGTAACCTGAAACGCTTTGGCCTTGTTCGTGTAAGTGCCGTCTGGGTTCGACACATAAACCGTGCGCACCGTCGTGAAAGCGTTCGAGCCAATCGCCACGCGCACCGTGAGCGTCGTGGAATTCACGTAAGTCGTGACTTCAGAAATGTTGGCCCCGCTGAAATCTACCAGCGCGCCGGGTTGGAAGCCCGTGCCGGTGATCGTGACGACGACGGTCGTGCCTTGTTTCCCCGAAGCAGGCGTGACGCTCTGAATGCTCAACGCCGCCACCACGGGCGCGGCGGTGACTTTCACGCTTTGCGCCAGCGTCGTAGCAATGCCGCCGCGATTGTCGCTGACGCGTAAGGAAATCAAATGATCGCCCACCGGCAACTGCACGTCGGCGATGCCGTTGGTCGCAATCACTACGCCGCGATTCAGCCAGGTGTAACTCAGCGCGTCACCGTCAGGGTCGCTTGAAGCCGTGCCGTCCAATCGCAGCGTCGCGTTACCATCCGCACCGGCTTGCACCGTCGTAACCAACACCCCCGCAATCGCCGTCGGCGGACGATTGTCTCCGCCACCGCCGCCACCACTCGCGCTGCGTATATTGACGACCAAGTTATTGCTCGTGCTGACGCCGCCGCGTCCGTCATCGGCACGCACGCGCAAGCTGGACGAAGCGTCGCTGCCTTCCAACGGAGGCGCGATGCGCAAGACGGCAGTGCGTGCTGCGGGATTGGCTTGCACCAGCGTGATGAAAGCTGGTGCGTTTTCGAGCGCAAAGGTAATAGGATCGTTATCGGCATCGGTCGCGCTCAGTGGCAGTTCGAGCGTTTGTCCGACCACGAGCGTTTGATCGCTCAACGTCGAGGTAATCACCGGATTACGATTTGACGTACCCGTGCTGGC
>JABFSD010000223.1 GCA_013140935.1 Acidobacteriota bacterium | reverse complement strand
TGCCAGCATCACGTGGGCTTCGACGAAATCGGGCGCGTCTTTGACGAGCGTTTCGAGCGCAGGCAGCGCGACGCTCAGTTTGTTTTGCGCGACTTCGACGCTGGCGACATAAAAGCGTGCGTTCGGTTCGCCGGGACGCAACTGCGCCGCGCGTTGAAAGTGCTTGAGTGCCTCGTCAATGTTTTGATCCTGTTTGAGAATGATGCCGAGTTGCAGGTTCGCGTCGAAATCGTTGGGGTTGATCGTTAATTCGCGGCGAAAGGCGGTGCGGGCTTCATCGGTGTTGCCAGCGGCGGTCAGCGCCTTGCCGAGCCACACATTAACCGAAGGCAAATTGGGATTGAGCTTCGCTGCCTGTTGCAATTCGGGCAACGCCTTGGCCGTGTCGCCGATCATCACATAAGTCGTGCCGAGCAAGAGCCGCGCTTCAGCCGAATCGCCGCGCCGCATGATTTTCTCGATATAAAGCTGGCCTTTTTCTACTTGCCCATCGCGGATGAGCGCAGTGCCCAACACATAAGCCATCGCCAAATTGTCGGGCGCTTGTTCGGCGGTGGCGGTGAGCAATTCGACGATCTTTTTGTGTTCGCCCATCTGCAAATAGCAATCGGCCAACAACACGCGCGCATTGGTTTGCTTGGCGTCATCGGCGAGCAATTGCGTGAGCGCTTCGGCGGCGGATTCGATGCGGGCGGCTTTATAAAGGGCTACGGCGAGGTTGAATCGGATGCCCGCGTTGCGCGGGTCGAGTTTGAGCGCGCGTTGATATTGTTCGATGGCTTCCTGATAGCGGCCTTGCCGCGCGAGAACTGCGCCAAAGTTTGAGCGAATGTCATATCGCTCCGGTCGCAGCGCGAGAAAGGCTTGATAGGTTTTGCCAGCGGCTTCGAATTCACCGGCTTGATGCTGCAGCAAGGCTTGCGCGAGCAACTTGTCTGCGTTAGGCGCAGGCGTTTGCGCGGCGACGCTCACCGCACAAAGCAAACTAAAACAAAGGATGCGAACTACTGCCAGCATTGATGATTACGTCAGTGTTTGTGTGTTCAGAATGGGGAAGTTTCAGCGCAGGTATGATGGATAAAAAAGAGGGCGCTGACAAGCAGCGCCCTCTGGAATGATGCTCTTTAGCAATACTGCTTAGAAGAAGAACTTCAACGCCAATTGAATTTGGCGACGTCCCACTTTGTTGTCGGTATATTTGCCGAAGAGGTCTTTCGTAGCCTGGGTTGGTTGACCGTTTTCAAACCGCAACGTCACGTTGGCGTCGGTCAACGTCTTCAACGGATGGTTGAGGAAGTTGAAACCCGACACGCGGAATTGCAGGCGTTTGCTTTCGGTTAGGTTCCAGCTCTTAAACAGCGACAAGTCGTTGTTATAGAAACTCGGCCCACGCATGTAAGGCATGATGTATGGTCCGTTGCGGAACGCACCATTCGTTACCGACGGCGGAGCGAAACAGCTCAACTTGACGAACTCGTCTTTCGCCAAGCCTTTGCTCGGGTCGCAGGTGAGCAACGGTTGCAGTGTAGTGTCGGGCGAACCGAACACACTACGACCATTCAACGTCTCACCCGCGCCAACCACCTGCATGTTGAAATTCACAAAGGAGGCTTGCAGATTCGGGCCGCTGGCAAATTGGGTGATACCCGTTACCTGCCAGCCGTCAAAAACTGCGACCGCCGCTTTGTTGTCGCCCAGCTTCTTGCCGAGGTCTGGCAAAAAGACGTTGTAAGCAATCGCCAACACGTGCGTGCGGTCAGTTGCCAATACGCCGTAGTTGCGGTCACGCAACCCGAAAATCGCATTGTTTTCTGCCGCCGTACCACGGGCGCTTTGACCGGCTCCGCGAATGCCGAGATTCTTAGAGAAGGTGTAAGACATCGTGGCATTGACGCGACCGACCTGACGGCTCAACAACGTTTGCAGCGCATGGTAGTTGCTGTAAGTGTTGTGTCCGAGCAGATTGATGCTCTGATAGCTAAAGCCGGTCTGGGCATTGCTCAGACGTTTTCTCACGTCTGCGTCGCAGTTGGCGTTGTTCGCGCAATCCGTGAGTTCGGCTGGCGTGTAACGTGTACCCAACGGCACCGGGTTGATGTTTTGCTTGCCAAGATTGATGAGATCGTTGGCTTGGTTGCCCACGTAGGAGGCTTCTAACTGCATTTGCCACGGCAAGCGTTGCGTGACAGTGAAGCTCCAACTGTGAACCACCGGTTGCTTGTCATCATTCGGGTCAATCACATCCAGATTGGTTGGGATTCCCGCCGCGCCGCCACTGGTGGTTTCGAGTGCTCTCAAGGTCGAGACCGCTGGAGAGATGCTACGTACACGATTGGCAACAGAAATCGGGTTGGTATAACCCTGTTGGTTGTCGCCATAAAAGTACGTTCCGAAGCCACCACGCAACACCGTCTTGCCAGTCTTGAAGACATCCCACGCGAGGCCAAAACGCGGCATCGGGTAAAGTGCCTTGGGCGAGCGACCGGAAAGGGGAATGCTCTTGTCGAGCGCGTGCCAACTGACGCCAGGGATCGGGTTGTTTTTATATTTGACCGGATCCCACACCGCCAAGCCCGTGCCTTCACGGTCATAAATGCCACCCAAATGAGCCATACGAAGGCCGTATTCGAGCGTCACATTCGACTTAATCTTCCAGGCATCCTGCGCATAGAACTGGTAGCTCTTCCAACCGATGTTGTTAAGAATGTTGCGTTCCAGTTCTTCGTAGCTCCCAATGCGACCCGTCAACAAATTGGAAAAGCCATTGCCGGTGCTATCGCCCGACCAGTTAGCAAAACCAATGATGCCATTCGTCCAGCCACTGTTGGGTTGGCTGTTGATGACGAAGTCCCAATAAGCACCGAACTTCATCGAGTGCGTTCCCTTGACCCATGTCACGTTGTCGGTGATCGAAGGTAGCCATTTATAAGAAAACAACGTGCCGGTTTGACCGTTATTGCCGTACTCAAATCCACCCGGATTGAGTACCGTCGGCCCACCGCCCCACGTGGTGAACGCAGGGATTTGCTCCACTTTGTTTTTGTAAATGCCTTGATAGGGATAGCCCAATGCCGAGCGGGAAATCTTCTTCGGGTCTTCGAAGTTATTCGGGAAGTTGATGTAACTCACCCCGAAGACAACTTCGTTGGTAAGTGTCGGGTTGAACACATGCGTCAGGTTGACTGCCGACGAGTAAGAGCGGTTTTCCGCCACTACGCGCGTCGGGTAAGGAACTTGACCATTGTTACGCCACCACAAACCAACCGGGAAGGGTTGCAGTTCGCTCTGACGACCGAACTTGCCATAGAGCTTGGTGTTTTCGCTGATCGAATAGTCAACGCGCGTGGTGAATTGCGTGTTGTTCTGATCGAAAATCACTTGCTGTGCATAGTTGAATCCGTTGCTAGTGAGCCGTGGATCCGTATTCGGCAGTGGCATTGTGTTGATCAAGGCACGTCCACCCGCATCAATCGCGTTAGCTGCGATACGACCTGGTCCTGCGCAATAGTTCGGCAGGGCAGTGCCATCGGTGGGAGGCACGCAAACCTGTCCCGTGATGTTGGCAGCCCCTTTCAGCGAGTCAACGTAAGCTCTGTCAGAGAAATCGCCCGTGCGCATCGCCGCCGTCGGCACCCAGGATTGAAGCAAGCCTGAGTCCAGACGTTGGCGGATGTATTCATAGCCCGCGAAGAAGAACAACTTGTCGCGGTTCTTGTTGAAACCCGTACCAGGGATCACCACCGGGCCACTGACGTTGCCACCCGGATAATAGAATTGATTCTCAGGACGCGGTTGTCCGACCTGATTGGCTTCCGACCGATTCGCGTTGAGCGAGAAGTGGCGAGCGTAGATATACGCCATGCCGTGGAAGTCTTTCGAGCCGCCTTTGGTCACGCCGCTGATGACGACGGGGCCGCGTGCGTTCTCGGCGGAGAAGTTGCCCTGCTGCACCTTGAATTCCTGAATCATATCCACGTTGGGATTGATCGGGGTGGCGCAGTTGCAACCCGGGTCGGTGGCGCGAGCGCCGTCAATGGCTATATCCAGCGCATCGGTACGCGTACCGTTCGCAGAATAGTTGCCGACGAAGCTTTGCTGTCCGGC
Source organism: Acidobacteriota bacterium (assembly GCA_013140935.1). Classification (GTDB taxonomy): domain Bacteria; phylum Acidobacteriota; class Blastocatellia; order RBC074; family RBC074; genus JACPYM01. The sequence goes on along the minus strand of JABFSD010000223.1, from coordinate 807 downwards.
ATCGCCGTTGCCGTTGATGCCGGTGACGCCGCCATCGAAGTTCGGCGAATTGGTGATGCTGCTCGACACGGGCGTAAAGCCCGGCAGGATTTTGATCAACTCAGCGGCGTTGCGTCCGTTGAGGGAAAGGTTCTGGATTTGTTTTTCCGAAATGGTGGCGGACTTTTCGCCCGTATCAATCGGAGCAATGTCATCCGGGGTAGCAGAAATGTCTACGGAGCCAGTCGTACCAGCCGCGCCGAGAGTGATTTCCGTGAGGGTTCTGCGATCGCCGGGGCTGAGCGTAACGCCCTTACGCACCCATTTAGCGAAGCCCGTCGCTTCAATCGTGACTGTGTAAACACTGGCCGGGATTGCCGCGAAGGTAAAATAACCCTCAGAGTTACTGACCGTTTTGCGGTTATCGCCCGTCTGGTCGCTGGTCAGCACGATGCTGGCGTTCGGAACGACCGCGCCCTGTTGATCTGTCACAATGCCCGTCAACTGACTGGACACCTGCGCCAAACCGACAGAACCCGTTCCGCACGTCAACACGAGCGCAACCAACAGACAGCCGAGCCATCCGCTTGCACGTGACAGTGCTTGTTTCATAGAGGTTCCTCCAATAAGAGTATGGTGATAGAAAAACAGATAAAAACTTAAACGTTACGCACAGTTAAACGGCAGTTCCGAATAAAATAGCGACTGCCATTGTCACTTAATTTTTATCAATTTTCCTAAAGGTAATTAGGTTTGAGGTTATGGACGACGACTCAATCGTTGCGCTCTGTCAAAGCAATAAGTACTAAAACCACAAACGCAAGTGCC
>JABFSD010000071.1 GCA_013140935.1 Acidobacteriota bacterium | reverse complement strand
AACCAACATGCCCTGTCTCCTTCAAAGTAAATTGCTGCTTCAAAAGGAGATCGGCGTGGCGCAAGGCTGTCAAGTCCCGTGCAAAAACTTGGGTAATGACAAGTCTTACGGTCGGGCTACGGACACGCTTCGCGCCTGGCAAGTTGCTAGCAACACAGTTTTAGGACACTACTAAGCCACGCAAGTCGAAGCCTTCGATGATCTTACACAAACTGTCGTGAAGCTCTTTCATCCCTGCCTTGATTTGTGGGCGGAACATTTCGTCTTTTTGCCTGAGAGCGCCGTCATCCAGACCCTCACTCCCGTTGGGCGCGCTACGGTAGTCAGACTGCGTATGAATAGCCCGCGACAGATTCGTGCTCGGCGTGAGTGGACATTGGCCCGTATCTATCCCTAACCGGAAAAAAAGCTCGGGCAGTTCGGTTAAGACAACAACCGCAGCACATCAATCCGTACCGTCATTTTTAGGGCAATCGTTTATCGAGTTCTTGAAATACACCCGCTTCACGCCAAAGTTCGCGGTTGCCGATGACATATAGCGCTTCTTTCGCGCGAGTCACGGCGACGTTCAGCAGATTTGGCTGTTCACCTGCCCAGTTTCGCGCGCCTGTTTGAGCAGGCTCAGGAGCACCAAGTACGAGAATGACTGCCTCAGCTTCCCGCCCTTGTGCCGTATGCACCGTTCCGATGCGCTCATAAAGCCATTTCTCTTCCTCTTGTGCGGTCATCCAATTTCTCAAAACTCCGCTCGCACGCACCATTGTTCGTAATTCGTTAGCCACTTTGACGAAAGGAGAAAGGAGGTAAAGATCAGGCACGGGGGTGACTTTTTTTTCCGCTAAGTCTTGAAGCACTTGTAAGGCGACTTTGCCTTCATCTTCACACCACTTGTCCTGCCCGCCGCCAGTAACATGCCCCCAAGCAGAGGGGCCGCGTATCTCACGGATGATTGATTGTCTCGTTGGTGTCGCAAACACCATCAATCCTGAATATGCGATGTTGTTTGAGATCATAAACATCGGCTCTGCACAGCGACGATGCACAAGTAAAGGAACCCCGATCTTTCGGCTGCCGAACTGGTTCTCAAATTCGCTGGAATAAGTAGAAGCTGAATCGGCCAGTGTTTGTACCGATGACATTGGCGCGGCATAGCACTCAGCTTTTACTTTGAACTCATTACAAATCGCATGAGTCAATGTTTTAGGTAATGATACGATGGGCTCGATTTGCATTGGGTCTCCCACCACAATGGCACGACGCGAACGCATAATTGCGCCAACCGCTGCTTGCGGTAATGCCTGACCAGCCTCATCTATCAACAACCAGCCCAGGCTTTCACAGGGTAACTTGCCGAGCATGCGATTGACTGAGGCGAAGGTTGTCGAAACCAATGGGACAACCAAAAAGAGCGAAGACCATAAATCTGGCAACAGAGCTTGCTGGGCCGGGTCAGGAAGCGTTTGCGTCATGAAGTAATTCATCAACACACCAAGATTGTGACGTAGCGGCTTGGCTGCTGCGTCTATGAATGCTCGGTGCAAATCCATAGCTGCGATAAACACCTCATCGCGCACACGTTGCACATCTGCTCGAAACCACGGTGTTTGCTTATGTCGCTCGTTGTGGTCTAGCGCAAAAAAAGAATTGTCAGTGAACTGAATACCGTATTGCTGTTTTGCCTCAGCGATACGTGCTTGAGCTTGTTGGTGAGCTTCCTGAGCCGCTGCCCACGCGGATTTGGTGTCTTTAATTATTTGCTGGATGCTTTGATAGCTTGCCTCGCAATTTTTTCGGTTAGCCTCTGCTTCCAGATGTAAAGAGTCAGCGTCGTGATACCGAGAACTGAGTTCTGTTTGCTTAATAGCCCACGCGCGAGCGGTACCGGTTCGGAATAAGCGTGCCCAAAATCCCGGTTTGTTTGTTTGGTGAATCTCTATGGCCTTTGTTGTGAGTTGGAGTTTTTGGCGGGCTTCATCTCCGGCCTGTGCTGAAGTAACAGCTTCGGCCTTTAGCCTCGGCTCATCTTCAATAGCTTTCGCGTAAGCATTTTGTGCGGCGACTTCTGCTTGTGCCAGCAATGGCAGTTGGGTCATATCCCTATAAAGGCTCTCTAACCAAGCCTGAGCTTGACGGCTTTTCTTGAGTGCCTCCAAAAAACGAGAGCGGGCTTTTTCCCAACGAGACCGCACTTCGTTAGGTGTTAGTGGCGGATCTTCTGTAGAAATAATGAGTGGTGGGCGTTTTATTTGTTGCCCAGTCGTCGGGTCAAGCACAAAAATATCTTCGACTATTCCTTGGCAGATAGCGCGCAAGTATGTTTGCAAGCCAGTATCGTTATTCCACCAAAATCCTTGCTTGAAGTTGTAGCAGTTTTGAGCTTTGCCTAAAACTGCAGCGATGGCTCCCCACGTTTCGGTTTGATGAAGCGCATCGGAAAAGGTTTTGAAGTAACGTAACTCGGACGCATCACTGGCAATTGCTGTGAGTGCTGGCAATTCCGCACTCACATTCTCGACGGCTTTGTTATTTGATGAGGCGACAACCGTCTCGAAACCACGCAATGTCGGGTCAAGCTGGTAAAAGTGCAGCCACGCCCCTCCGCCAACGTTGATTTTTTGCCCGGAGTGGGTGAAGGCTTTTTCTGGGTCATCAAACTTTGCCATTGCTTCGGCACGCGCTGTCACTACACCTGCGACAATGTCACGAAGCAAAGTTGTTTTGCCTGTGCCGGGCGGGCCGTTGACTCCCAGCAAACCGCCGGATTTTGTTTCATCGAATGCTAAATTGACTGCGGCCTGTTGCAGCAATACCAGCGGATGCCTTCCGGGCGCAGGCCAGCGGGATAATGGCGTGAGGCCGGGGCTAACGGCTTTTGCTAGCAGGCTTTTGTCTTTCAGTAGATCACCACAGACATCAGGTCTTTTAATACCGAGATAGCGTAACAGGTTTTGAGGCGCACGATTTTCCGTAATCAGTTTTTGCGCCAGCGCCAAATCATTCAGATAAAAGCTGTTTAGTAACAGAGTTTCTGGTGGTTCTTGGTTCTTATAATAAACGTACGACTTGATGGCGAATGTTGGTGGCTCAAGCCATTCCGTTGGCAAGCCGAGTTTGGTAATCAGAGCGTGATAGGCAGCTTGAATGTGTGCGACTGTAAGAGGCTCCCCATCGGCTTGGCTCAACACTTTCGTTACAATTTCTACGAGTTCTGTTTCGACAGAAGGCCATTTTGATAAATCGTCTAGCTTACCGTTTAGCGCGGTCATTACGCCCCAACCAAAACTTGAAATGCTAATACTTGATGAGTCAACCAGCTTCCCGAATCTATCAACAATGATAACAGCCAGAGCCGCTTTACCATTTGTAGGGAAGCTATTGGGGTTGTTATCGGCATATTTCTCAAGGAGTTTTTCGAATGCGGGTTGTAACTTGAGAGAGCCAAGTACGATTTGATAGTAAAGGCGGTAATTTTGCTGGAACCCGCCACCACCAACCCACGGAAGTGCCGCCGTGTTTAACCAGGCAACAAGCTCTGAAGCCTTTTCGCGCGCTAAATCTTTAGGTTCTTTGTATGACTGTGGTGAAAGCACCTCTAAGGCCGTCCATGCGGCAAGAGGTGGAGAGGGGTCACACTTTGAAGGCGGCGCAATTGTTGGCGTAGCTTGTGCTGCGTTGGATATGTTATGTGTGACGGGTTGTGGTGGTTGCAATAGCGGCTGCGCTTTCCTCGTCAGTTGCAATGCCGCCAAGCGACTTTCTACTTGCTTGAGTAAACGTCTTGCACGCGGTCTCTTTCGAGGTGCTAGCTCATGTTGCAATATTCGTAGCTGGGTTACGTTGTCTATGTGGCTGTTGAAAAACGCCTCTAGCTGCGCAATTGAATATTGGATAAGCGGTCGTGGCATATTGGGGGAATAGTGCGGTTAACCCATAAGTATTTTTAATGCGTCAATGCGCGCCGTCATTTCAGAAGGCGTAAGCTGTTTGAACCGTTCTGGCAGCATCGAACGCGAAGTCGCCTCACGCGCGGCGACGAGTTCTTGATACTCGATGGCTTGCTCATCGCGCGCGGGCGTGAATTCAAACGCAGCGTTGGCGAGGTGGTCTTGCGTGATGGCTTTGCTGCCTGCGAGACGCGCGAGGCGGCGCGCGCGAATCAAAATGGATTCGATGTCAGCACCCGACAGATGTTGCGTATTTTGCGAGATGGGCATCCAGTCGGTGATGGCATGCGTCAGTTTCAGCTTGCGCGCCATCGCTTCGGCAATGGCTTGGCGGTCGGCGGGCGTTTCGGGATAGAAAAGCGCGATGTGTTCTTCGCAGCGGCCTTGTCGTTTTAAGTCAATCGGCAAGCGGTCGGGACGTGAAGTCATGAGAATCCAGAGGATGCGTCCGCGATTCGCCGTATTGCTCATCGCCGCAGCAATCTTCGAAAACACGCGGCTGTTCGTACCCGAATCGCCGTCGGTTTCGCGGTTGCCCAGCGCGGCGTCGGCTTCGTCAATCAGCACGACGATGGGCGCGAGGGTTTGCAAGAGGTTGAGAATCTTTTCGAGATTGGCTTCAGTCGAACCTACCCATTTGTCGCGGAAGTTTTTGAACTCGACCACGTTCAGCCCGCAGTCTTTCGCAAAACATTCGGCGAGGAACGTCTTGCCTGTGCCTACCGGGCCGCACATCAAGATTCCCATCGGCGCGTCTTCGGTGTTGCCCGACTTGATAGTTTGCGCAATGTCGCGCAGGTAACTTTTCGCGCCGTCCAAACCGCCTACGTTATCGAGGCCGAAACGCGGCGTGACGAATTCGATTAATCCGGCGCATTCGGCTTCGATAATTTCTTTTTTCTTGAGCCGCACGTCTTCATAAGTCAGCCCGTCTTCCGATTCGCGCGCGGCGCAGAGCAAGGCCCGCAAATGC
>JABFSD010000225.1 GCA_013140935.1 Acidobacteriota bacterium | reverse complement strand
CAGCAGTTACAACATCCGCCCAGCAAGCGGTTCCGCACTTTTCAGCAATAGAACAACTAAACAACGGTCAACCCTAACCAGCGTCGGCGAATAATCGCCACTGGTAACCAGTCCGTATGGCAAACCACTGGACAGCAAAGGCAGACGAAATTAGCGCAACGGTTTCTCGCAGCCGCCGGGAATTTCTGCGCTCGCTCACTGGCGCTGCTTGCGCTCGTCCGTTCATGAGTGTTTCAGCGCCGCCGTTTGCGCATGGCGTGCAGAGCACCGCGCGACGCGCCGTGGTTGTGACCTTCGGCGGAGGCTGCCGCGACGAAGAAGTACTCACGCCGCAGGGGCAGCAAAACGTTCCTTATCTGCTGAGGGAACTGATTCCGCAGGGGACATTTTTTACGCACGTAGAGAATCGCGGGATTCTGGGGCATTACGTCGCCACGGCCAGCCTGACCACGGGTGTCTATGAAACCTTCGACAATTTTGCTGCCGTTCCGCCGCAATCCCCGACGGTCTTTGAATACTTCCGCAAGGGGTTGAAACGTCCTTTGCACGATGCCTGGGTCGTCGCTCCGAGCAATGGATTCAATCGCATTGGCAGCAGCGATGTACGCTCGTTCGGGCCTGATTACGGCGCGCAGGTCGTGCTGCCCAAACGCTTTCTCAAACAGGCGCTGGCAGTTAAAGCGACAGGCACGACGGGCGATTACGCGCGTATGTTGCAGGACAATTACGAGACGCCGCTGTTCAGCCCGCAGGTCGCGGAAAGCAAAATCTCGCTTGATGAATTCGCCGAACTGCTCAACCTTTCGGTCAAGGATTTTGTCACGCAATCGCTCACGCTTTCGAGCGCGGACGAGCTGTCGCTTTACGTAGCGAAGCGGCTCATGCGCCGCTATGCGCCACATCTGCTCTGGATCACGCTGCACGATATGGATGTCGCGCATGCGGGCTGCTATTCGCTCTATCTCGAAGGCATCCAGCGCACTGATCGCCTGTGCCGCGAGATTTGGCGAACGATTCAAACTGAGCCGGAGTATGCCGGTAAAACAGCGTTATTCATCCTGCCGGATTTTGGACGCGATTCAGATGACAGCATCGGCGGCAACGGATTCCAGCATCACCGCACAGGAGACGCGCTGTCGCGCACGACCTGGATGTTGGCGCTGGGGCCGGGCATTCACGCCAATCGTGTAGTGGATCGTCCGGTCGCGCCCTTGGATGTCGTACCCACGCTCGGCGCCATGCTTGGCTTCGATGCCAAGATGGCTCGTGGCAAACCGCTGAACGAACTTCTTTAAGTTCCCCATAGCTGCGATGCTACTTCCAGTTCAGGAAAACCATTTCAGGGACTACCCGCCTGAAGCCAGGCGCGTGGCGACCGGCCACATGGAATTGCTGCGCAAACTGCCAGCGGCTTTCACCCCGCTCTTGTTGCAGCAGATTCAGGCTTACGACTGGCGCTTCCCGGCTGAACGCCGTGACATTGATCGGCAGCTTAGGTTTCTAAAATCGCTGGCTGAGGCCGAACGTCGTCGGCTTCTCACTGGCTTTGAGCAACTGAAACTTCCGCCGCGCTTGCTGGATGCCAAGTGGGCAAGTACACCGGTGGAGTTCTCTGAGCAACTGTCTCATCACTTGTGGACGACGGGTCAGATTGATGCCTTTCACGAAGCGTCAGAAACCTATTTGAAGGCGGTTTTCGCCGCCCTTCCCGAACAGCCGCCCGCAGCGCCCCGACTTGGCATTGCCGTGATTGGCAAGGGCGTCGAACGAAACACTTATTCGCTCTTTCGCAAGCTGCGACCGCATGGCACGCGCTTCACCAGCGTAAACCCGGCGGACGGTCTCAAGACTTTGCTCGCGCACGTCGAGGCCAGAGCCACTGCGCACCCTGCGCCTTTCGATCATTGGTACGTTGATGGCGGCCAGGCCGAACCGGTTTCGCATCCGAATCTCGCCAGCATCTCGTATCACGGACTCGAACAGCATCGGCTGGCCTTGTTGCGCAAAACTAACAGCGCGATTCAAAGCGGAATCGCTGGGCCGAAAGAACTGCTCTCGTTGCTGCACGGATTGCAGCCGGAAGAAATCGGTTTTGCTGCGAAGGGCCGGGATGGCGCGATTCTCAACCACTTTGCCACGAGCCTTTTGACCTCCGGTTCGGGCACGCAGATTTTCAGCACCAGTTTCGTGCAATGGGCTACGCGCGAGCTTTGGCGGCGCGCCCAGCCGCTCACGATGCTGGCGCGGTTTGCGCCGCGTCAGCGGCTACGCCCGATGAATGAATTGCTTTCCGGCGATGAACGCAATGTCGAAATGGACGCGCCCGGTGCGCTCATTGATGCCGATCTGGGCGCTTACTACATGTGGCTAGGGCAGCAACGTCTTTCCGGCGCAGAACAATCGTCATTCCTGATCTGGTTCGAAGACCACGCTGAAGCATTTGTCGTTGCTCCCGCGCTTGCTCGCAACACGGAATCCAACGCCCGGGTAGACATGCGCTGGCTGCTTGCGCAAACAAGTTGACTGATGGCTCTCAAAAAAATTGCTCTGTATTAGAAGCTGTGTTACACAGCTTGTGGTTAAACGGTTACGTGACCAATTACTCAAGCCAAACTTATTACGCTTTGCTGGATAGGGACGGAATATATATCAAGCTGTTGTCGGCTGCGGCGCTGTGACGAAAAGCGCACATACACTTAAGACGTACTGCATTCTTTCTTTCAAGCAACTTGTTAGCGCAGGCAGTCTCGCCTGCGTAAACGCAACTGCACCGCGATTTTCAGCAGCGGCCTATGCTGATGAAAGTCGCAATCATCTGAATTTCAAGGAGGCTCTATGCATCAAACCCGAAAGAAGTTTTCGGCAGTACTCATGCTGGCAATCACGCTGGCTATAGGACTCGCCGCGACGACGTACGGTCAGATAGACACCGGCACCATTCTGGGCACCGTCCGCGATCAAAGCGGCGCGGTGGTTCCGCAAGCGAAAGTCACATTGACCAACACCGGCACGGGCGTATCGTCGTCCGGCCAAACCAACAGCGAAGGGAATTACGCCTTTCCCGCGATCAAATCGGGCACTTATCAAGTCACCGTGCAAGCGAACGGATTCAAGAAATATGTGCGCTCAGGCGTTTCGTTGAGCATTCAGCAATCGGCCCAAATTGACGTAGCCCTCGAAACCGGCGACATCAATCAAAGCGTCGAAGTCACTGGCGAAGCGCCCATCTTGCAAACGCAGGAAAGTTCGGTTGGGCAAACCGTCAGCGGACAGACCATCAATGATTTGCCGCTCAATGGCCGCGACTGGACGTATCTCGCGCGCCTCAGCGCGGGTGTCAACATTCCGCAACAAGGCGCACGCGCCGCCGGGCAATTCGCCGCAAACGGCACGCGTCCCGCGCAAAACAATTACATGATTGATGGCATTGATAACAACACGAGCAGCGTGGACTTTCTGAACGGCACGGCTTACGTCATCAAGCCGCCCGTTGATGCCATCGGTGAATTCAAGATTCAGACGAATGCTTTCAGCGCCGAATATGGCCGCGCAGGCGGCGCGGTGTTGAACGCTTCGATGAAATCAGGCACGAACGAATTTCGCGGCACGCTGTGGGAGTTTTTGCGCAACGAAAAATTTGATGCGAACAGCTTCCGCAACAACCTAACTCAAATTCGCCGCGCCGACGGCACATTCGGGAGCGTCGAAAGACCTAAATATCGCCAGAACCAGTTCGGCGGCGCATTGGGCGGCCCGATCATCAAGGGCAAAACGTTTTTCTTCGGCGACTTTGAGGGTACGCGCATTAGGCAAGGCCGCTCCATCGTCGCTTCGGTGCCGACGGCTATTCAAAGGGCGAGCGGCTATACCGACTATTCCGATTTGATTACGCGAAATGGCAATCGCACGCGCGGCACTGACTTGCTGGGCCGCACGATTCTCATCGGTACGATTTTCGATCCGGCGACGACGCGGCGCGTGACTTCGGGGCAGGTTGATCCGGTCACGGGACGCACTGCGACCGGCAACGGATTCGTGCGCGATCCTTTCCCGAACAATCGCATTCCGGCAGCACGCTTGAGTGCCAACGCGATCAAGCTGATGAATTTGTATCCGAACGAAAACGTCTCTCAGGGGGGTACGGCAGGCAACAATTACAACACGGTTCGTGGCCTGACGGACGACGCGAATTCGTTCGACGTGCGGATTGATCATAACTTCAGCGAGAAAGATCACATCTTCGGACGTTATAGCTGGGCTGACATCGTGCGCTTCCGTCCCGCCCCATTCGAGGGCGTAGCCGACGGCGGCGCTTATGGCGACGGCGACGAAACGGTGCGCACGCACGGACTCGCTCTGAGCTATACGCACACGTTCTCGCCGACGTTGTTGAATGAAGTGCGCTTCGGTTTCAGCCGCGAAGGTTCCAATCGTTTGCCTCCGCTGGGCAACGACACCAGCAATATTCCGGGATCGTTCGGCATTCCGGGCGTTCAACAAGTCGAGGGCAACGGCGGTCTGCCGACACTGAACGTTGGCGGTCTGACTCGTCTGGGTGCCTCTAACTGGCTGGTCGCCGACCGTCTCAGCAACACGACGCAACTCACCGACAACCTGACGAAAACTTATAAAAACCACACGTTCAAAGGCGGCTTTCAATATCAATACATTGATTTCCCGTGGGCCGGCCCGCCCTTCGCGCGTGGCAACTTCGTATTCAATGGCAACTACACGTCAGCGCCCGGACTCGGTGACGGCACCACCGGAGCCGCGCAATTCCTGCTTACCCCAATCAATGCCACCGTGCCGGGTGGCGTGAATATGGTTGGTGGTATCAATCAGTTGCAGGCTTCGCCGTTCGGACGCATTCCGAATTATCGCAGCTACGGCGGCGCTTATTTTCAGGATGACTGGAAGGTCAATTCTAAAC
>JABFSD010000798.1 GCA_013140935.1 Acidobacteriota bacterium | reverse complement strand
CGATATCTTCCGTGGCCGAACGCCAAACTGAGATGGGCAATGCGGATGAGAGGTAAGACCATGACGCGATTGTCTTTATGGAGCTAAACCCGCGATGTATTGCGCCGCAATGCCGCGCGCGATCAGGTTCGGATTAGCGTTGTCGCTATTCGCCAACACGATGATGGTCAGCTTGTCGTCTAAGAACCGCATCAGTTGAGAGCGAAAGCCCGGCAACGAACCGCCGTGATTGACCAACTTGTGACCGGCGATGTCGCCGAGTTCCCAACCAAAGCCATATGGGTGCGTCGCCCCACTGTTCAATTTCACCGGCGACCACATCTGTTCGCGCACCGCCGCCTGCAGCACTTTGTCGCCATAAAGCGCCGCATCCCATTTTGCCAGATCGAGTACGCTCGAAAGAAAAGCTCCGCTGGGACGCAAGGCGAAATAACTCTCGGCGTTATCCAGCTTGTTATTGCGCCACACGTAACCATCCGCGCGGTTAGCCACAATCTCTTTCGTGGTCGTCGTACGCGTAACCGTCATTTCGAGCGGCAGAAACAAGCGCTCCTGCAAAAACTCACCCCACGGTTTGCCCGAAACTTTGCGGATGATTTCAGCCAGCGAGAAATAACCTACGTTGCAATATTCCCACTTCTCGCCCGGCGCAAAACGCAGCGGCAACGGATAAGCCGTCTTGATGACATCGGCGTCCGCCTGAATTTTGAACGGATCGAAACCCGGCGCTTCCCGCACAACGCCGCCCGTATGCGTCAAAAAATGGCGGATGGTGATGTCTTTCCACGTCTCCGGCGTACCTTCGAGATACTTGCTGATTTTGTCATCAAGGCTGAGCTTGCCATCTTGCATCAACAACAGGATGCCTGCGCTGATGAGTTGCTTGCTCACCGAACCGATTTGATAAACGGTCTCTGCTCGCGCCGCGACATTGAGTTCCACATTCGCTAGCCCGTAACCTTCGGCCTTGATGATCTTGCCGTCTTTGACGACCGCGATGGATGTGCCGGGAATATGCTGCCGCTGCATTTCGGCTTTGACGTAATCGTCAACTTTATCGGCCTGCGCGACGATAGCGGAGAGCGCCAAAATAATCGGTGCGAAAAAGAGTGAATGTTTTTTGAGCATAGTTGGTTGGTTCCTTTCCTTTGAACAACGTCTGAAGTGGGTTGTCATTAACACAGCCTGGGTACGCACGCGCCTCGCGTGCGTACCCAGGCTTATTTCAGCCGTGCCATCTTTTCACGCAGAAACGCGACACAGCCCGGCGCTTGCGCTTCGCTCAATCCGTGCAACAACAGCGGCCCGCGAAAGCGATGCTTATGCAACAGCGTCACGTAGCGTTCATAGTCCAGTTTGCCGTGACCGGCGGGCAGATGCCCTGCATCGCCGTCGTGATCGAGGTCTTTGGCGTGCGCCAGCACTACGTCGCGGCCAATCAGGGCGAAGGCTTCGTCTAGGATTTGCGACATACGCGGCAGTTCGCCCGCGTGGAATAAATTCGCCGCATCGAAGGTGACTTTGAGATACGACGAACCGATCTCGTCCATCAACCGCCGCGCCTGTTTGGCTGAATCCACGATGTTGTTCACCTCCGGCTCGAAAGCGAGCGTCACGCGGTACTCGCGCGCAATGGCGGCGGCCTCGCGCATGCAAGCGGTCATGTCGCGCCACGCTTCGGGCGTCACATTGTCAGGATGCCGCCGCCACATGCTCGTGCGGTCGCGCGTACCCGAACACAAATGAATTTTCGTAACGCCCATCGGCTTGCAGGCGGCGGCCAGTACGCGCAAACGCCGCAACCCCGTCTGGCGATGTTCGGCGTCGGGATGACACATATTGAACGTACCCGCTACTGAAGCGATGTTGATGTCGCGCTCAGCGGCTGCGCGCCGAATCTGCTGCGCGAGTTCCGGCGGAATCGCGTCTGGCATCATCTGCAACCCTGCGCAATCCATACTGAGTTGCACGCAATCCAGCCCGCTCGCCTTGACCGCATCCAGCCGCTCCGCGAGCGTTCCGCTGCGAAAGGTTCCCAGCAAGACGCCAATTCTGATCGGTGTGGTTTGTTTCGCGCTGATGTGTCTGCTGGCAACGAATGCGGCGGCGGTGGTTTGCGCAGCCTTCGTCAGAAACGTGCGGCGCGGTTCTTGTTTGGGTTGTTCATTCATAGGATTCTCTCTTCAGTGAATACTTGGTTCTGCTCTCGGCCTACGTCTGAATAATTGCAACTCTGTGTTAGGATGGCAATGCCAAATCGTAAACGGGCCTTCGGCAATTGAAAGAAGCCCTGATCATCCGCTTAACGAGTGAGTGTATGTCAGAATATCAGTACGATGTTTTTATCAGCTATCGCCATCGCGCGCCGGTGTTGGATTGGGTCAAGAATCATTTTCACCCATTGCTGACGCAGCGCTTGCCCGACGCTTTGCCGGTAGCGCATCGCGCCGAAGTTTTCATTGATTACGAAGAGATTGAAACCGGTTCGGAGTGGCCTGCCAAATTACGAAGCGCGCTGAAAACTTCGCGTTGCGTCGTAGCCGTTTGGTCGCCCGAATACTTTCGTTCGGACTGGTGTCTGGCCGAATGGCAGACGATGCGGGAAAGAGAACGATTGCTGGATATGCGCACTGAAAACAATCCGCACGGGTTGATTTATCCGGTTCGTTTTTTTGACGGCGATCATTTCCCACAGGAAGCGAAAGACACCCAACAAAAAGATTTGAGTCCCTGGAACATCCCTCACCCGGTCTTTCGGGATACGCCTGATTACATCGAATTCGACCGGCAGATTCAGGTCGTCGCCAATGACGTAGCGCGCATCATTCAACGCGCCCCCGACTGGGCTGACTGGCCGGTGATCACGCCGCCGATTCCTACTGCACCGGTCGTGAAAGGATTGCCGAGGTTATAAATGGCAGAAGGAACCATCGTCACATTCTATTCTTACAAAGGCGGCGTAGGCCGTACGCTCGCACTCGCCAACATCGGCGCAGTGTTGGCGAAGTGGGGCTACCGTGTGCTGTGTGTGGATTGGGACTTGGAAGCGCCGGGGCTGCATCTTTACTACGACCGCTGGATCGCGCCGAAGCACGAAAACGCTGCCAGCCAAAAGCCCGGCTTGACCGAACTGATTCTCAATCACGTCGCAGGGGAAGAAACGAACTGGAAAGATCACCTGCACGAAGTAGTTTTTCCCGATGTCAGCCAACCGTTGAAACTAATGACCGCAGGACGTCAGGACGAAACTTATGTGTCGCGCATGCAATCACTCGATTGGAAGACGCTCTACGAATCACATCAGTTAGGAAACTTTCTTGAACAGTTGCGCACGGAATGGAAGAACGAATTCGACTTCATTCTGCTCGACAGTCGTACCGGCGTGACCGACATCAGCGGCATCTGTACGGTACAAATGCCTGACTCACTCGTAGTGCTGTTCACCGCCAACCTGCAAAGCCTGCACGGATGTTTAGACGTAGTGCAACGCGCCAAACGTGCGCAACAAAGTCTGCCGTTTGATCGCGGCAAGCTCTTGGCGTTGCCGGTGGCGACGCGCTTTGAATTGAAGACCGAGTACGAACAGGCACAGAGTTGGCTGAAAACCTTTGCGGAAGAACTTGAACCTGTCTTTGCTGAGTGGGCGCACAAAGACGTGACGGCGGCAGAGTTGCTGAATTATACCCGCGTTCCTTACATCCCTTATTGGAGCTTTGGTGAAAAGCTGCCTGTCATTGATAAAGGCTCTGACGACGCTCAAGACATCGGGTACTCGTTTGAAACCTTAACGGCGTTGCTCGCGCAAGGCTTTGCCAATAGCGATTTATTAGTGAGCAACCGTGACGCCTATGTGCAATCGACAGCCGCGCGTGGCATGGGCAAACGGAATGGCTCCGCGTCATCGCGTCAGAGAACAAAAAGTAAAGGGGTCAGAGTAATACTAAGCTATTCACACAGAGATTTGGCTTGGGCAGATTTACTCTCTCATCATTTACATCCGTTGATGCTTGAAGGAAGCATTTCTGAATTATTCAGTTTCGACACAACCACTCGACCTGGTGACCAGCGCCACTTGCTGATTGAAGTGGCTGATATATTTCTGCCGCTTATTAGTGCCGATTATCTGGCTTCAGATTTCATTTATGACATAGAGATGCGGCGGATATTTGAAAGAAATGAGCGTAATGAGTTAGCTATTCTTCCAATTATCTTAAGGCCTGTATCATGGCAGGGTTCTCTGCTCGGAAAATTCCAAGTCTTGCCGAAAAGCGCAAAGCCGGTTTCAAAATGGGAAGATACTGACGAGGCAATGGTTGACATTGTCGAGGCCATTCGCCACCAAATTAATGCAAGAGGTGATGAGCATAGCGACCAAGACGTGTGATACGGGAACTTTCGCCACAAGCCGCCTTCTTCGCACGGATAAATTACGACGGGGTATTAAATGCTGCTTTTCATTCGTTTCTCCTCAATCGCTCAATTACCTTCTTCGCCGCTCCGCTTCCGCGCCGCAGGCAAAGCCTTACGCGGCAGTTTCTCATTACTCATCGCCGCCTGATAAGCCATGACCGCCGCCGTGGTAGCGACTTGAATCATGTCGTCGCGTTGCACGTGGTCAAAGACATCCATGTTCGAGTGGTGGGTGCGCGAGTTGTATTCGAGCCGTTCCTGAATGAACTGAAAGCCGGGCAGGCCGACGGCGTCGAAGCTCACGTGGTCGGTTTGGCTGACCGAACGCGGGCTGACGAGTGTGACGCCGAGATCGCGCAGCGGTTCAAACCAGCGTTCAAACACTTTCATTGCGGCGAGATTGCCTTGCGACCAGATGCCGCGCACTCGTCCCGTCCCGTTGTCGAGATTGAAATAGGCTGCGAGCTTGGCGTGGGCGGGCAGCAGCTTCATCGTTTCAGCATCGGCGAAATGCGCTTTGGCAT
>JABFSD010000864.1 GCA_013140935.1 Acidobacteriota bacterium | reverse complement strand
GAACTGGTACAGCATCTGAAAAAACATCTCAAAGCCGAAGGCTCCATCGGGAAAATCGGTACGGATGCGCTGCGGTTTGAGATGCAACTCAACGAACTCAAATTGCGTGGCGCTGATAATATTCATTGCCTGCTCGTCAGCGGCGATAACCCCGCCCTGGCCGACGACCTAAAAAAATTCTGGCGCACGGTGAATGCGCCTGAACGCCTGGTAATGGTCTGGGCATTGTCAGAAACCTCGCTCGCCCTCGCACAACAGGCTATCGGACACACCCGCTCTCTGCGGTTTTCCTCGGCACAACTCGCGGAGTTGCTGGAATCACCTGCTCCCGAAAAACTGTTCTCTCTGCTTTTGCGAAATCAACTGGGCCGCATGTCCGTACAGCCTTTCAACATATTGTTACCCGCCAGCAACAATATGTTTTTCGGCAGAGAAAGAGAATTAAGCCGACTCTTCAATGAAGACACCGCAAGTTTCGCCATCGCCGGGCCCAGCCGCTTGGGAAAAACCTCTCTCGTCAAACAACATGAATTTAGAATCCGGCAAAAGCTCGATCCCCGAAACGCTTGCCGGTATTATTTTGATTTTCGCGATTGCACGAACAAGACGCCTGACGGCATTGCACAATTTATTGCGTTGAGAATTGATAATTCCAGCCGGAGCGCCTCCCTCAAGTTTGCGGAGTTATCGCATTTTCTCAAAGTTCAGCGCACCGTGGCCGAGCGTCCACTGGAACTTATTCTCGATGAGGTAGACGAGGTATGCCAAACCGAGCCGTTCCAGGAACTTGCCATTGCCGCACATCAAGGATTATGCCGACTCATTTTATGCGGGCGTGAGGTACTGCTGAAAACGATGCTTTACGGCAATTCACCACTTAAATACCGATTAGAGTTGCTTCGACTAAAACCGCTCGATGCAACCTCCGCGCGCAAGTTGGTTCTTACGCCACTCAAAGACATCGGCTTCAAAGTTGAACACGAAGAAAAACTAGTTGAATTGCTCTTTGAACTAACCGGAAGAATGCCTCACCTATTACAGTTTCATGCGAAACGGTTGGCAGAATTAGCAGACGAGGAAGAAGCGGATTCAATTTCTCCATTACACATAGAAACTCTCAAAGCAGATGACCTCACAGCGAATTTTTGTACGGCCCCCATTATTGAACTAAAAAATCCGCGTGCCCGTTTGGTGGCACTCGCACTGCTGAAAGGCCGTATTCGCCGCATCGAATTTGGCCTGGTCCAAGGGTTAGCGCGTCAACACGGAATAAATTTAAGTTTTGAGCAAGCTCATGAAATCTGTAACGACCTGATTATTAACAATATTTTGATCTGGGACGATGGATATCGTATAGCGAACGACGCGATCACCTTTTACGCGCACGAAATGGGGTTTATTGATAGTGCGTTGGAAGAAACCATTGCTCAATGTCGTTGAAACACTGATTACCTTTTTCTGGTAATCTTCTTGAAGAGTTATGATCGAATTTACTTACAGGCAAATTGGCGAAAACCTAATCAACGCAATAATCCAAAAAATAGACTGCGGTGAAAGCGTAGTACTTTTAGGGCCACGTTTCGGAGGGAAAAGAGCAACGATCATTCAGCTTTGCGACCGATTGAAGGAGGAGGATCGTTCAAACGTCATCCTTCTCAGGTTTAGCGGCAAAAGCCAAGTCAGTAACGCCGCCGAATTGAACAACGTGATGCTGCGGGAAATCGAACAAGCGATGCCAGAGGGTGACATAGCAGCGACCGCTTCGAATCCCTCCTTATTCACTCCAACGGAAGCCTTCCCTCTGTTGGATGACCTTTACTTACGAACAGATAAACCAATCATTCTACTCGTTAGTAACGTAGATTCTATTCCGCAACATCTGGCTCGACATTTTCTCGAAAACATCCAATCCCGGGTCGAGAAAAAAAAGCTGGTCGTCGTTCTTAGCGGAGAATATGATTTCCGCGATCTGGTTAATGGTCCCAATTCGCCCTTTCGGTGCGCGAACCAAATCGTGTTACAAGGTTATGACGAATCGGCCTTCCAACTCTTCTTTGAGCGATTTGCTACTACTCTTCAACTTGACTTTGACTACAGGGAAGAAGCCATTCACAAATTATGGCAATGGTCGGGCGGGAATATTTACCTACTCAGGCACTTTTTCAGTTCCGTCGTAGAGCATCGCGCCAGAAAAAGAATTACCAAAGAAGAAAAGGTCAAGGTTGATGATTACTACGAATTGCCCGACAACAACGCCGTGGTAGGGGCCTATTGGACTCAATCTTTTCGTCACGCCAATCAATTAATCGCGAGAGAACCTGATTGCTGGGGAACGCTTCGGTATCTTATTCGCGATGGCGAATACAAGTTACCTGCCGCCAATGCACTGCCTTCGACTTTGGAGTTAGCCGGCGTGGCAATCCGCGAAGGCAGTATCTTAAAGTTCGCCTCTCCCTGGATAAAAACGCTGGTCAAGCACCATTTTAATGAGCTTCATTGGGCTGATCTGGCAGCCAGGCAACGTCGCTGGGACGAAGCCTTCGCCCTGTATGAAAAAATTCCCGCTGAAAATCGGCTTCGGCCTACGGATATAGACGATCGAATGGAGGTGGAAGCCGCGCTCCGGGCGCTTTCTTCCTCATTTTACAGCACGGCTTCGCGCGGAACGGATGATGGAAAAGCTCCTGCTGAAATTGTCGAAGAGGTAAACGACCTCTTCAGCAAAGGCTGCCGCTTGGTGTTGGGTTTCGCTGAGATATCGTTTTGGCGCAGTGAAAGAGGAAAAGTGTTTCAACCAATTGGTGGTTCCCCAACTCCGGTGTTGGAGCAACTGGTCAATGACACAGTTTCTCCTTCCGCCCCGCCTCCAACAGGTTTTCTTCCACTTCCTCAGCCCATCAGTTCGTATGCCATGGCAGCCATGCTGGAAAGCATTCGCTCAGATCACTTGGACCTAGTCGTCATCGGCGACTTTGACAAAAAAACGGTGATCTCGCCTGAACGCGAATATCTGGCAAAAGAACTGATCCAACATTTCGTGTCCGCCCACGACCACGCCGTCAGAGTCAGCCGCGACCGAAAAAGGTTGGAGCGGCGTAATCAGTATTTCAAGATTGCTAACGACATCCTCAACGAGTTAGGCAGAAACATTCTAGATGTTCGCCAAATTATGGCGGTGGCCTCGCGCAGATTGCATGAGATGGGTTTCGGACGGGTTATGTTTTCTCTGATAGACCGAAGCGAACAGAGAATCAAGGGAGTATTCGATGACTCAGAGACGGATATTTCTCAACGAAGCTCCTGGCCACTAATTCGGGAAGGCATAAAACCGGAGCGTGACCAATGGGATATTCAGCAACTCGTTACTTACTATAAACAATATCGGATTGTGGAAAATGCTCGTACTGACCTATTTACCGACAAGGCGACCGTTGCCTACGTCAAGATGTGCGCAATTGCAGTCATTCCGATTCTGGATCGCCACGACGAACCGATTGGCACAATCCATGTTGAACGCCATGACCGCACAGAAGTTCTTTCTCCCGGTGAAGCACGCGAGTTAACAGATTTCGGCAGGCAATTAGCTATCGCTATCGAGAAGAGCGAAAGAGTTACCTTGTTGGAATCCACTTTGGATGAGACTCCTGAGCCAATCATGATCGTCAACCCCGAAGCAAAACTTCAGTATCTCAATCTTCCAGCCGCTAGATTATTCGGCATCAAACCTGGTTGGCGCGATTACAAAAACGCGGAATCAATTGATACGTTACAGGATGAAAAGGTCATCAGTTTTGTTCAACAAGCCCTTAAAGGAAATCGCAACAGTTATTTGAGTGAAATGATCACGCATAAAATATACAAAGGTTCATGGTTGGCAGATTGCATTCCTGATTGGCGAAAAGGCCATCCACTTTGGAAGGAAAAAAAAGCGGGGGCTTGGGCTCATATTCAAGATCTTAATTTCTTTTTCAAAGTACTCGCAGCATTTCAGAAGATAGCCGCCGCGCAGGATTTAGAATCAGCAGAAGAAGCCAGCTTGGAAGCTACCAAATTGCTGGGACACAAATGGGGGCGTCTCTGGCTAATTGATGAAAAAGTCCCGGATACGTTAGTGGGGAAACTTTGTTATAACATTAACGATGCCGAGGCAGAGAAACAATTCAACATCGAGATGCGGCAATTGCCTGCTAAAGGGAAAGACAAACATTCCTGGCTTTGTCTGAAAAAAAAAGAGCCCGTTGTGTTCTGTTTCAACCCTGAACTGCCCGACGGGAGCGAGAAAAAAAATCGCTGGGGCCTTCCCTATCGAACTGTCAAGCACCCTCATTTAACCGATAAGCTACCCGGAGATTTCTGGCTTGATTTGCCGCTGCTAGCTCACGATGAACCTCTCGGGAAGATCGCCCTTCAATGCGATGAGAACCTACGCCAGGAAACTTTTGAGATGCTTAAGGTTTTATCTTCGATCACCGCCGATCAACTTGATGCTACTCGTAAGCGCGACAGTTTGAACAATCAACTAAAAGACAGCATCAGGGTTGAAGCGGCAGAGAGAAACATGGCTGACATGGCGCACAACATCGCCACACGTTTCAGTTCGCTGGGCTTCTTACTAACCCGTTATCGACTCTATGAGGAAAAGTTTTCGGAGCTAAAAGAAGTCAATGACCGTTTTTCAGTGCTGATGAAAAATGTCGAAACTACGGTATTACGGGCCAAAGAAATGCTATCAGTAATTAACCCTGTTCTTGCGCCTGTTGAACTAGTAAGCCTGATAAAGACAACCTTGGATGTGGCTTTACCCAGTGAAGTGACGCAACTTAGAGCAAATAGCACTTCGATAATTATTGACGCGGATGCACACTACATTGAGATGGCATTGCTGGAAATCATTCATAACTCACAAATCTTTGCTTCTGTCGAAAAACCTTTGCAGGTTGTTGTTACGATCAATGGCCAGAGCCAATCAGAGAAGGTCGAGATAGTCTATGAAGACAATGGACCTGGAATCCCATTCGGGTCGAATGAAAAAATCTTTGAAAGATTCTATAGCTATCGTCCCGGTCGCCAAGAGGGTTTAGGCTTAGGGTTGAATTACGCGCAAAGGGTCATCAAAGCACACCGTGGCAGTATTAAGGAAAAAGGCGTTCCTGGCGAAGGCGTAAAGTTCGTTATTGAACTGCCTTTTTCACCTACTCAAAAACAATGAAAGGAAACTATGTTCAGAATTCTCGCAGTGGAAGACGTAGAAGATACCCTCATCGAAATCGAAAACTTACTACTACAGGCCATCCCGGAGGCAATGATTGATAAAGCAAAATCCGTCACAAAAGCGCGCGGGTTGCTAGAAGCTGCTTTCCAGAAAGAAGCTCCTTACCATGTAGTCATTCTGGACTTTAACCTGCCACGTAAAAAAGAGGTAGAGAATGTGGTAACAAGCACAACTCCAGAAGAAGAAATCCCGGCAGTGGACACAACATTGTGCGAATACATCAGGAGATTTTTCCCCTGGACGCTTATTGCCCACATCACTTCATTCCCAAAAAATCCACAGATACAAGAACACAAAGAAAAAATCCATAGTAGACAAAACGACCGAAACGCTTTTTTCCTATCCAAACTTAACCCTGACGAATTGCTGCAACTGATTAAGCAGATTAAACAGTTTCTTTACGGTGGACGCATTGAAGAACAGCTCAATGAGGTATTCGGCAGTCACTACGATCCAATTTTTAGCTCATCAAGAAACTCTATGAAAAAAGATGGGGGGCGAGGGGAGAGTGTCACACATCGGCTGGCCTTACTTCGACGGGATATTGTCGAACACTGGCGTGACATAGACGCCTCGGTGCAACAAAAAGTTCGGAATATCTATCAGGTAGACGATAGCTCCGATCCCATCAAGATTCGCCTTTTCCGCGAAGATCAATAAATTTTGGGGAACTCACTATGCCCATTGATCCTAAAATACAAAAAAAGGTAGATAAGCTAAACCCGCCGAAAGCCGCTGGCTTGTTTGCGATCCGATATGCATTTCGTAACCCTGCGAAGGGCGAGGGAGTGGGTTTGGATGGCATTGCCGACGAAGCCTTGATACGCGCTTACATTAAAGGGCTGAATAACGTTCAGCACGCAATGACAACTTTGCCGTGGAAGAAACACCCATTCAACCCCGTGCCTTTGAAGGTTAGAGTTTTCGTTGCTGATTTCTATCCGCCCGGTATGTATCAAGAGGACAATGATATTTATATTTTGCTGCCCAGCGGAACAGGCGAGCCCGATCTCAAAGCTGAATTACTCAATGCCCGAATCACGGCCATTCACGAAGGGTTTCATGCCATTATTTCCAGTTATTACCCTGCCAATTTAGATTACTCTCAGTACCAATCGTGGGCGTGGATTGACGAGGGAACAGCCGTCTACATGGAATCGCGGCTGGTCAGGCAGTCGCATGATTATTACCGCTATCTGAGAAGCTGGATTTGCCAACCGGAAGCTCCCTTAGATGAAGACCCTTTGGCATTTCCCATGGCTCCTTACCGAGCTGTAATGTTTATTAAATACCTGGATAAACTATTTCACGAAGGGTTCGTTGATAAAGTTTGGTGTAATGCCAGCACCAGTAAAGACCCTTTTGAAGTAATCAGAAAAACCTTGCCTGCCGGGTATAATTTTTTATCTGGCGAGCACGACGACAATGATATTTTTGCCTCTTATTGCCTCGACGCTTATTTTCTAGCCGACCCGAATAGCTGCTGTTTCGATGAAAACCTACATAAAAGATTCGGGGAACGGGCGATTGCATTTACCTTCAATGTCAGCGCCAGTGAAGAACCGCAAGTAGCAAGCGACACGCTGGATCATCTTGCCTGTCGTTATTACAAGATTGTTCCGTTGGACGGCGTTCGCAAAATTACCGTTCGATTGAAACCTGATTTGTCCGGCGAGACGCCGCTGCGGGCACAGTTAGTCAAGGTAAAAAATGGAGTAATTAAAGGAGAACAAAAGAAGCTAATGCCAAAGACGGCGGCTTCTGCTCAAGAGAACTCACTGGTTTTGTGCGAAGGAATGGAATTGACTGCTTTGGAGGAAGTAAGCCATTTGATTTTAGTTGTTAGTAATCATGCCGCGACAAGACGAGACGGCAAAGCACTTGCCAGGCATCTGTATGACGAACAGCGCTACTCCCTCGAAATCATAGCCGAGTGATATGCCTACACAACCCAATGATTGCTGATGAGTTCCTGCGCATCCTCGAAACGCACCAGACTGGTTCTATCAGATTCAAGCTCTTCGCCCATTCGCCCCAAGACCTGTTGTGCCAACTGCAAGGCAGCCTGGGCGCTTTGCGCGTTACTTACCGGAATGGCAAAGCTTCCGCCGATTCTCACCAGGGGCCACCCGGCCTGGGTGAGCGCCAAATCAAAATCGCGCACGAGCAAGTCAGCCAGCAAGGTTTCGAGCCGCTTTTGTGTTTCCAGCACCAAAGGAATACCAGTCGTAACCGGGCTTGTTTGGGGCTGCCGCAAGACGTATGCGCCCAATAGACCAGCCACGGCGCTCAAAGCCGTCAGCGAGCCGGGCCAGGTGCGACGGCGCAACCACCGCGAAGCGGCGTACAACACGAGCAAGGCCGCTCCGGTGGCTGCCGCCGCACGCACCAATCGGTTCCAAGCCGCACGCCTCAGTTCCTCCCTTGAGGTTTCGCTGGTGCGCGTGGTGGTGAATGATGCCATCACCTGTGCAACAAACTGTTCATCATTTAGATCCGCTGGTTGCCCCATAGTCCAGCGCCCAGTTTGCAAGAAGTTTGTCAGCCAGGCGCGGGTAAGTTGATGGATGTGCCCGGTCGTTTCGTGGTGAACTTCGGGCGGTTCGCCGAACAACGCCCCCGTTTCGCACCAGAGCGTGAGCAACGCCAGCAAAGGTTCGTCAGCGAATTGCGTGGCGATTCGTTGCAATAATAACTCGCAGTTGAGTTGGTGAGGATAGCCGGGTAACTCGCTGAGAATTACGCCCCGGAAACCACGAGCCTGCGCTTGTTGCAAACGTTCGATGGCGGCTTGACGGCTGGACACCGCGCCGGGGGGGCTGGCTGTCAATAACACCTCCAGTACGTTGCCTACCGCACGCTGTACGACGAAATCCTCCAGCAAAGCAGTAATAGATGCGCCTTGTCTGGCCGGATGATAAGTGCCGCGCAATAGTCGTGTGCGCAACGCATGCAAATTGCCTCTCAAATCGTCCTCGTACGAGGCGATGGCTTGGGCGATCAACGGCAAGTCTGGCAATTGAGCGCATACTTGCGGCCAGGCCTTTAGCAGGTTTTCTGTTTTGAACATCAATTGAGAAGGGAGATAGGTCATATTCGCCTCACAAATAGTGCAATCCGATTTGTTAAACCTATGTGGTAGCTTTCCATGCCTGGTATGACTTTTTGGTGACGACACGCGTGCCCGCAAAAAAATCGCCAAGGCTGCGGCCTTGCGGTGAAAACGAGATACACAACAGCCCAACTGCATCTATCAACAACCCTAATAGCATTAACTGCGCTACGGGTTGCGGCGTGTAATCCAACCAACGCAAAGGTGCGAACAGCCCGTCAGCCAACCCTGCGGCCTGTGTTTGTACGACGCATTGCGGCAAGCTCAACGTCAGGCACAAGGCATAACAGAATTGCGAAAGCGCAGTGCCACTGCGGCGCAAGATTTTTTGCATTAAGGTGGCAGGTTCACCAGTCAGCGATACGACTCGCAATAAAGCGAACCGCTTGCCCAGGCTGGGCTTTTCGGGTGCGCCGTCGCAACAAAATTGCCAAAGCAGAATACTGCCCAGTCCAGCAGTGAGCAGATAAGTTGAGCCGCCCGTCATCCACAGAGGCACGACGAAAACCGACATCACTACAAATTGAGCGAAACGATTGATAAATTCGGCGTAAAGCCGCTGGCCCACCCGCGGTCGCCCACCGATTAGCGGAGTGATTCTTTGCGCTTTGCCACGCGAAGTGATTGGAATGATTTTAGCTTTGCGCTCGGTGAAATCACTGGGGGCTTTCGTTCGCGCACTTCGCGGGTCGATTTTTTTCGTAAACACAAATGCCATTGCTTACCTCCTCCTTCTTGCCAAACAGTAAGGGCAAGAACACGTTCGTATCGCTGTTTACACATCAATAAACGCAACCCTGTTACACAAGTGTCACAAACAAGGTGGAGGGAGAAGACACAAAAGAGTTACCGAGGAGAAAACCCCGTAGGCCAATCTGTCACGCAAGAAAGAGATATCAATTGCGGTAAGGAGGCAACAAGTAGCCACAATTGGATAGGTGGACTAACTGGCAGCAGTTGGACTGAAAATTCTTTTTTAACCAGTAGTAATTTTCGCCGCGCTGATGGTATTGGCGGCATTCTGCCTTTTTAGGCTCCTTCCGTATCCCCAAACACCGAACGCCAGGCCGCCTGCCCCATTAATTGCAATCCCACCCACATCATCAACAACGGATTCCCGCTGCGCCGCGCGATATGCCAAACCACGCGCCGATGCAGCGGAACCAATACGTTGCTCATGCGCGCATCTGCCGTGACACGGCGCGCCTCAGCGATGCGTTGCAGGATGGTTTGGTGCGAGATGCGGTGCCCGTTGTATTGTTCGATGCGCGCGTGGTCGGCGTCCTGCAAACACGAAGCCAGTTCATAAACGAACTTGTCCCATTCGCGCAGCGCGTTGACGTTGACGTGTTCGAGCCGCTTACTGCCGAGGTCGTAATGGTCACGCAGGAAATCTTCGACGGCTAACAGCAACGTATGCGCGTCGCTCGTCGAATCGGGCGGCAGCGTGAGCGCGTGTTCGCTGACTTCATAAGCCGGTGCGAGTTGTTGGCGTTGATGCAGCGCGAGTACGAGATTCCACAACATCCACGGTTCGAGTTCCGCACGTTCGCGCCAATCGTTGAGCCACGCGATGGCAGAGCGCGGTTCTTTCATGTCGAGATAGAAAAAGCCTACGTTGCCCCACGACCAGTCGTGCGCGCGTAGGGCTTCTTGATGATGCGTGACGTAAGTGCGCATCCGATGTTTTTTGTGCGCCGTCACCAGAGTTTCGAGAAACACAATGGAACCGCGCCGCCACAACTCGTCGCGTTCGGGCAAAGCATCGAGCCATTGTTGCACTTTGTCGTATTGCTCGCGTTTCGCATTGCGTTCAACCCACGCAGCGACGGCGTTGGCATTCGCCAAGCGCGCGTCAACCACGTAATCCAATACTGAATCGGCTTCCGTCTTCCAACGTTCCGCTTGCGGCGTATCTACGCCGGCCATCGTCGCGGCGCTCAGCGCCTGATCAAGCGCGTGGCGCTCTTCGCTTTCTGAAACGCACAGTTCCTGCAAGCGTTGCCGCGCGGTCTGAAAGTCCTCGTTATGCAACGCGAGCTTGAGTTCGCGGAGGTAAGTTTCATCGCCGCCCAGATATTGTTTGAGATGGGCGACGGTGGTTTCGCAATCGTCCCATTCCTTGTCTTCATACTGCCAATCAAACAGCGTGATCGCGCCGTATTCATACATCGGGTCGAGTTGCAGCGCGCGTTGTAACGCTTCTTTTGCGCCCGCGCGGTCGAGCGTGAGTTGGCGGGCTTCGGCGAGATAGCCGAGCGCAATCGGATAGTGCGGCTGCAAGCGCGCCATCGCTTCGGCGGCTTCGCGGTAATAGCCGTGATCTTTGTTGGCACGATACCAGTCGGCGAGTTGCGCCCAGGCGGGATAAAAGTTCGGCTCGTCGGTCACGATTTCGCGCAGGAGTTTGACGGCGTCGTTCACCGCGCCGCGCTCGGCTTCGACGTTGGCGGCGACAATGCGCAAACCGGCAGGAACGTTTTCACCGAATACCGCCGGACGGCACGCAGCGCGCGCTTCGTCGAAGCGATGGGCTTCGGTGAAAAGGCGCGCTTTCAAGGCGTAGGCTTCGATCATGCGGGGTTGCAAAACGAGCGCGCGATCTATGGCAGCAAGGCGTTCGTCCAGCTTGCGTGCATCGGTGATGGTACGCGCGAGCGTGAGCCACGCGAGCGCCTGCCCCGGACGTTGTTGCGTAACTTCGCGTGCCAATTCCGTAGCCAGCTCAGGCTGCTTGCGGTCTGCCGCCCAATCGCGCAGCGCGCGCCAGCCCCATTCATATTCAGGTTCGAGCTTGAGCGCCGGTTGAATGCGGGCGAGCGCCGCGTCTTTTTCGTTGAGCTTCCACAACACGTCGGCGAGGCAGCCGTGGTTGTAAGGATCGAGCGGCGTCAAGGCGATGGCGCGCTCTAAAATTTCTATGGCCTTTTGTTTTTCGCCGGCGCGCAAATAAGCGTCCGCCAGTTGTTGGGCGGCGAAGCCCCATTTCGGCGCGATGCGCAGGGCTTGTTGCAACGCCGTGATTTCGCCCGCTACGTTGAGGCGCACTTGTTGCACCGAAGCCAGATCGAGCCACAAACGCGGCAGCAACGGAAAGCGTTGCGTAGCTTCTTCGCCCACGCGCAACGCCTCGTCGAGGCTTTGCATATCCACCAATTGTTGAATCATCGCCGTCCACACCAAGGGCAGGTCGGGGCGTGCGTCGAGGGCGCGTTGCAAAAACGCCTGCACTTCCTCCATCGGCAACGAGGCTTTTGCATATTCCCGATAAGCCAGCACGCCTTCGCCGAACGTGACCTGCTTTTCCAACTCAGCGGCGAGCAGGTTCAAGGCATCGAGTTTTTCAGCGGGCGTGTGCGAATGATTCATCAATTCACCGATGGCGAATTCGGTATCGGCAGACAAACGTATGGCTTCTTTGAATGATTCGCGCGCTTCCGCGACGTCGCCGCGCGCGGCTTGCACTGCGCCGAGCGTGCAAAAACTGAAAGGGTTTTGCGGTTCGAGTTGGCGGGCGGTTTCGGCTTCTGCTTGGGCTTCGTCGTAACGTTGCAACTCGATCAGCTTGTAAGCCAACTCGCGCCGCCCCCAAGACTCGTTCGGATCAATCTCGATCAAGCGGCGCAAGGCTTGCTCGGCGGCGGCGGGGTCTTCGCGCAAGGCTTCGACCAGCAATTGGTTGAGCGGATAGTTGTGCGGAAAGCATTCGCAGCGTTCGCGCAAAAACGCATGCGAAACCTCACGGCCTTCGGTCTCGGCGATCAGGCGCGAGACGTTGCGCGTAGCGTCAATCGCTTGCGGCTCGGCTTCGAGTACTTCGCGCCAGTGTTGCAGGGCTTCGGTGAGCGCGCCGCGATAAAAAGCGATCAAAGCCTTGCCGCGCAAACACGCCGTGCGCGGCGCTTTGCCTTCGGCTTGCGCGGCATACTGTTCGGCTTTGTCGAAATTACCGTTGCGCGCTTGCGCGTCCGATGCGTAAAGCCACAACTCGCCGTCTTCAGGCCGCGACGCTAAGGCCTCGTCGAGCACGGCTAAGGCGCGTACGTCGTCACCGACTTGTTCCAACGCACTCGACAGCGTGCGCGCCGGAGCGCCGCTACGTTTGCCGAACCTTTTGAAACGACTTTCTAAATGTTGCAACGCGCTTTGCCGCTGTCCCAAATAACGCGCCGCGATGAAATAAGCCTGGACGTAATGTTCGCTCGTGTCTTTCAAACACGCGGCAAAGCGATAGAGTTCGGTAGCAATCTCAAAGCGGCGCTGCGCCCAGAGGATGTTCGCCAGAATGCTGATGCTGTGCGCGTCTTGCGAACGATAGCGCAGCGTGCGTTGCAAGAGACGCAGAGCTTTGCCGTGCATACGCGCGTCGGTGCTGAGTTCTTCGGCGTATTGCTGCCAAAACAGCGGATCGAAATAACGGCGCGAGTCTTTCTTTTCTTTTTCGGTTAGCTCTTGGTCAGGATCATTGTCGTCAGATAATGGGACTGATGGGACTGATGGGACTGATGGGAGTTGTTTTGCATCATCCTCATCAACGCCTTGAGAAGAACGATTGACAGCATTATCAAGAGTCCCGTTATCAGCCGCTGGTTTATCGCCATCCACCGCAGCGTCGTTATCAGCCGTTGGTTCACCGCGCTGATGCCACGCGCAGAGTTCAGCCAGATAAGCCAATCGCTCTTCGCTGCGCGATAAAGTACGCAACGCGAAAATTTTGCTCATCTTGAGATTGGCGTCTTCGGGAAATTGTTCGAGCAGCTTTTCTACGCTGGCGAGGATTTGCGTGTTGTCGTCGTCGTACCACGCAATGATCAAACGCGACCAGTGCGTGAGGCGATGTTCGGGATGCGCGCCTTGCAGCGTTTGCCAGACCGTCATCGCGGATTCGCGGTCGTGGCGGTCGAGGGCGTCTTGAATTTGGTATACGTGGTCGTAAAGCGCCGCGTCCATCAATTCCAAGTCGGCGAGTTTGTCGGCTTGATCTAAGGGCACGAGCGCCATGCCGCGCGGGCCGCTCGAACGATAATGTTTGACGAGTTCGTCGGCGAGGGCTTCGCCGAGGCTGCTGACGTAAGGGTCGCGCAACAACAACGTACCGCGTCGCGCGTCATATCCGCTCACGGCTTGCAAGTGTGCGTTGCCCGGATCAACCGTCGCCAGTGTGAAAGGCACGCCGCGTTCGATAAGTTTCACCGCATCGTCGCGGTTCACGCAAAACTCGCGCGTGACATAGCCCTGCTCCATCGCCCACTTGCGTTCGCTGTAATCGGTCGTGCCGCCGTAACAAATCTGTTCGGCGACGCCCAGATGTTCTACGGACTTTTGCCAGTAACGGCTAATCATCGAGAGCGTAGCCGGGGCGCACGTCATGTGATGCTGACGAATGAAATTGACTGGCAGCGCAAGGCGTTGCGCGTTGTTTCCATTCGACTGAGCCGCACGCAGGTTTTCGGCCACGCGCTTGAAAAAGAAACCGCGCGCCTTTTCGGCAAAGGCCAGCGCCGCTTCGTAATCGCCGCAGTAATAAGCCGCATCGGAACGCCGCGCGTTGAGCCAGGGCTGATCGTCTTCGTCGAGCAACGGCATGCGTTCGGCGAAGAGTTCCCAGTTGGCACGCGCCTCTTGATACAACTCAAGATCGCTTTGCAATTGCGCCAACTGGCCCGCGATGGAACCGCTCTCGATGCGCGTAATGGCTTCCTTCAACAATTGCAACGCCTCTTGTTCGCGTTCGAGCAACACCAGCAAGTGCGCGGCGGTTTGAATCGCGGGGCGATACCACGGACGCACCAAGAGCGCGTGTTCGGCGGCTTGCAACGCTTCATCGTAACGGTCTTCCATTTCAAGCAAGCCCGCGCGTTCGACCCAGACGTAAGGGTCGGTGGGTGCGCAGGCTTCGGCTTTCGCCAGCGCGGCTTCGGCGCGATCAAAGTCGCGCAGGTTGCCGAGCGTCTGCGCGTGCAAACCGTACCAATCGGCCTGCACATTCGGCGTCGCGTTCGGCAACTCTTCACCGATGGATTGCAAAAACCACCACGCGCGCAATACGCCCGAACGATCACTCAAAGCGCGTGCGTAAAAATAGCGCGCTTCGGCGTGCAGCTTGTCGTGCCGCCACGCGCTGTAATGCAATCGTTGCGCTTGGCGCGCCGCACCCAACGCGTAACACATACGCCCCGCTAAAACCTTCGCGTCAGTTCCCTGCCAGTCTTTCAAAGGTGCGAGTTGTAAGGCGGCAGCGTGCGCCTGCAAATAAAAGCCGCGTTCGTATAAATCGAGAATAGGTTGAATGTCTTTCGCTGAGAGTTGCATTGAGAGTGAAAAGTGAAAAGTGAAAAGTGAATACGGTGAATACAAAACCTCGGTACAGAGACTTCACTTTTCACTTTTCACTTGTTGCTGGGCCATCGTTTCTAACTGCTTCACAAAATCCGTTGCCGCTACATCGCCTTCCGGCGGTGACCACGGCGCGAAATCCTTGTCGCTGTCTTGCACGTATCCGCCTGCGGGTTGGCCTTTGACTTCGTAAATCACGGACGCTTCCAACGCGACCAGCGAATGCCATACGCCGGGCGAAATATCCATACCGAAGCAGCCGTCGGCCTGTGAAAGCACGCAACTCGCGGACTGATTTAACGCGCCGGCTTCGTCGAAAATCAATACCGCCAACCGTCCGCGCAAGAGCATGAAGCCTTCGCCTTTATATTTGTCTTGATGGCGATGCGGCCTGACGTAAGTGCCCGGCACGAGCGCGTTGAGCATGCGATGCGCGTGTTCCCAATCGTCGTCGTGCAAACGTTGAATGGCGCGTAGTCGCGGCAACTGGCGCGCTTCTTCCAACAACGCATCCAACGTCGCCTTCGTGATCGTTTGAATCTTTCGCTCTTGCATATTGGCGCGGGAATGTAGCGCAAACCCATCGGATGCGCTACCTTTCGGCGTATGCCCAAAAACAATCTGCCCAGCTTGCCCATTGAGTTTGAAG
The DNA here is from genome assembly GCA_013140935.1 of Acidobacteriota bacterium. GTDB lineage: Bacteria > Acidobacteriota > Blastocatellia > RBC074 > RBC074 > JACPYM01. Next base: position 532 of record JABFSD010000864.1, on the reverse strand, counting down.
AGTTCCGCGATCAACGCTGGCGGCGCGAAGACCGCTCACGCATCACTAACGTATTCGAAGCCGAACGCTTCATCGAAGAAGTCGGCTTCGCCAATTGTTTGACTGACTCGCGCACGCCGGGGCCGTCGCTTTACGTCGCTGTGTGCGGACGCCGCGACGCCGTAATGCCGCCTAACGTACAAAAAGACGAAGAGGCTTCGGCGGCGTGGTTGTTGAAAGACGACGTGTTGCGGCGCGGCAAGGTTTATTACGGCAAGCTGGCGAAAGCGCGCACCATGTTTCTCGCGCCGCGTATGATCGCGCCGTTCTTTGCCGTGTGGGGCGTGACGAAAAAAGACGAAAAGAAACGCTTGAGTTCAACCGCACAGGCCGTGCTGAAAGTGTTGCGCAAAGAATGGGAGATGGCGACGAGCGACTTGCGCGAAGAGTGCGGCATCGCCGATCGCAAGCTGCTCACCAAAGCCATAGACGAACTGCAAGCGGCCATGCTCGTCGTACCCAGCGAAGTCGTTTATAAACCCAAGTTCACTTA
>JABFSD010000052.1 GCA_013140935.1 Acidobacteriota bacterium | reverse complement strand
TTCAAATCCTTAATCAGGCCGGTCATCGGAATGTCGGTTTCAGCGCAATGCAGCCGGTGGTTTTCGTCCAGGCCGTAATGCGCGTCCCACGATTCCTGTTGGTGTCCGCCGCCGTGATAAAGCTGGATGAAGCGTACGCCGCGTTCGACCAGACGGCGCGCGGTGAGGCATTGCTTGCCGAAAAAGTCTGTGTGCTTTTCGCCGATGCCATAAAGTTTTTTGGTCGCGTCGGATTCTTTCGACAGGTCTACGGCTTCGGGCGCGTGGGTTTGCATCTGGAAGGCGAGCTCATAAGAAGCGATGCGCGCATCGAGGTCGCTGTTTTTGGCGTGGCGTTCGAGATGGTTTTGATTGAGTTGCTGGATGAAATCAATTTCGTTGCGTTGCAAATGCGGATCAACCCACTTGGGCGGATTGAGGTCTACGATGGGCGTATTGCCCGGACGGAACGGCGTACCTTGAAACGCGGCGGGCATGAAACCCGCTGACCAGTTGGGCGCTCCGCCAATCGGGCCGCCGCGCCAGTCGTACATCACTACATAAGCGGGCAGGTTTTTATTCTCAGTGCCCAAGCCGTAAGTCACCCACGAACCCAACGAAGGATTGCCGGGACGAATGTTGCCGCTATTCATCTGAAAGATCGCGGGCGAATGATTGTTGCTCAGGCAATACAACGAACGCAGCACGCACAGTTCATCGGCGACGCTGCCGAGGTTGCTGTAAAGTTCGGAGATGTCTACGCCACCGCGCCCGTACTTTTTGAACTCGTAAGGCGACGCCATCAAATTGCCGTTCTTGTTAAATGTCTCGAGCTTTTCGCCAGTCGAAGGCAACGGCTTGCCGTGCATTTTGGTGAGCATCGGCTTCGGGTCGAAAAGGTCTACTTGGCTCGGCCCGCCATACATAAACAGGAAGATGACCGACTTCGCTTTGGCGGCGAAATGCGAAGGCTTGGGCGCGAGGGGATTGTTTTCCTTTTCGCCGCTCGGAGTGGCGGCCAGCAAGTTGTCTTCGGCCAGCAGGGAACTCAGCGCGAGGCCGGAAAAGCCTGCGCCTGCTTTGAAAATCAATTCGCGGCGAGAGAGCGTTGCGTCGTTATTTGGGTTGGTCATCTTGGTTGTCCTTGGTTGTCGGTTCTCAATGGGAGTTATGAGAGTTACGAGAGTTATGGGTGCGTATGTTCCCATCGCTCCCATAACTCTCATAACTCCCATCGGATTGGTAAAACGATTGTCACTTACCGCCGAACAATTGCGCAATCGGTTTTCCCGCGTTGGCATTCTGTTCGGCGTAATCAAACTTGAGCCATTTCGATAAAGTCGCAGCCACCTGATTTTGATAGATCGTTTCAGCGTTCTTCCACTCACCACGCAGCGCCGAATCAGGGCTGACAAACGCCATCCAGATGTATTGCGCCTCCGGCACTTTCTCGCCGTGATCCATCCAGTTCAACGGCGTAGGCCCGCGTCCGTGATCAACCGTGAAAATAATCGAAGTCTTGCCGCGATATTGCGGCGTACTTTGCAGGTATTCCCATAACGCTTTGAACTGCCCATCGTTGCGTTGCAGTGCCTTGAGCGTTTGTTCGTAATTGCCACCGTGCGCCCAATCGTCCGTCTCGCCCAGTGATAGGAAAAGAACGCGCGGCTGATAACGACGTAGATGCGCCATTGCGAATTCGAAAGTGTAATGGTCGTGGCGTACGCTGTCCCACGGCGAAGGTGCGCCTTTCATGTCTTCGTTCATGACCTTGATGCGCGGGTCGTTCAAGTCGTAAGGCTCGTAGCCTGCGTTCAGCGTAATGCTGCCTTCCTTACTTTCGGCAATCCAGTTCATCACGTCCCACGAAGAGAAGCCTGCCACTTGCTTGTCATTGAGCTTGAGTTTGCCTTTGAGAAATTCCAGCACCGAAGGGAACTGATTGCGAATGCGATCATTGCTCTTGATGACTTCGTCGTGCGCTTGTCCGGTAAGAATTTCAGAATAGCCCGGATAAGAGAACCACATCTTATTCGTCGTCATCGCCGCACTCCCCAACGCACGATTGCCCGCGATGGAGCCGTGTTCTTTCATCAGCGTGCCCCAAAAGAACGGCATGAGTTTCATCCGCCGCTCTTCAGCCGTAGCGGCGTAAAACTGTTTATACAAAGCCGAATCTTCGACTTTGCGGTCGCTGCGGGTTTTTGATTTGAGTACGTTGAGGTCGAGTCCGCCGAAGACTTCTTCGCAACGCGCGCCGTCGAGCGAGACGAGGATGACGTTTTCGGTTTTGGTTTGCGCGACGACGAACGACGCGCATAAGCAAAGCCAGGCAAGCGAAAGCAGGAAGCGAGTTTTCATAGTTGGTGCGCCAGCGTCCCGCTGGCAGTCGGATCGCGAGCATCTTGCTCGCCAGTGACAAAGTTATGAATGGTGACCAGTCGGCTGACGAGCAAGATGCTCGTCAGCCGACTGCCAGCGGGACGCTGGCGCACCATCACGTTACCACTCTAACCGCAACGTACCTTGCACCTGACGAGGAGCAATGGCGTTGGAGCGGTAAGAACTGCCCAGACTGACGATGCCTTCGGCGGTCGGAGCGTTCAGCCCTTGCGTATTCAGGATGTTGAAGATGTCCATATTGACGCGCAGCACCAGTTTCTCTTTGATGCGAAAGAACTTCATCAGCGATACGTCAAGGCTCGAATTGAACGGCCCCAGATGATACTGGTTACGCCACGGATGCAAGCCGGTGTCTTTGGCGATGCGCTGGCAGTTGGAGCGATTCACCGCCGCAGTCGTGGGGGTTGCCGGTACATAAGTGCAGTTAAACGCTTGCGGAACGATTTGTCCCGTTGCCGGATCCAGCCGAAAGGCCAGCGGGATGTATTCCACGTTGGTGTCGTAATCATTCGAGATCGTCGTGTCAGTGCTTTGGGGTTGTCCGAAAAACGGCGACGGAATGAGCGGCTTTTGCGCCGGTTTGTAATCGGCGGGCAAGCCGAATACGCCGTTGCGCAAGCCTGCGGGGTTGGTGCTGCCGATCAGCCGTTGCGGGATGTAACCGTTAAACCATAGATAGCCATCGGTGCAACGTTCCTGCGATTTTTGCGTCGCTGCTAAGGGCGTGTTACGGCAATCAGTGATTTTGTATTTCTTGCCATATTGTTCAAAGGTGCCGAATTCACCCCATTGGGCGTTTGCGCCGTTGGGACGTGCATACCACAAATTGAGAACTGCGATCTTGCCGACCATCTTCCAACCGCCGATGACGCCGTCAATAAAATTGTTAGCGCCTTTGCCCAACCATTTGCCTTTGCCAAAGGGCAGATCGTAATTCCAGTTCGAGCGAATGCGGTGTTTGGGAATGGCCGTGTCGCGGTCATAGAACAGAAAGCGATTCAACGCCGCCGAATCTTGCGGCACGTTCGACTCAGGCAGGAAGACTTGCGGAACCGTTCCAAGATCGTCGCGGAAGGCATTGCCCGCCATGCGCAAGGCATTGGTCATCGTATAAAAAGCCTGGAAGCTCAACCCCTTGCTGAAGCGGCGTTCGATTTCAGCCGTCCAGATTGAAGTGTTAATGAATCCGGTCTTTTGATAGATGGTGATGTTGGTATAGGCGTTTTGATCGAACACGCGGCGCGCTACGTTGGCGAACGCGCCCGTCGGCGTCGCGCGCTGTTGCGTCTTAAACCAGATGTAATCGCCCGCCTGTGGATTGATGTTGAACTGCTGATCTGAGTTGACGCCGTGCTTGCCGCCGTAAGTGAAACGAATCACGGTCGAAGACGTCAGTTGTTTTTCAATCGTCAGGTTCCAATCGTGTATGCGCAGGTTGCGTTGGTCTTCAGCCATGCCTGCGACCGCAGTGCCGCGCGCGATTCCGACGGGATTGGTGGCGTCAACGACATTGGCGCTGTTGGCTCCGGCGAAAACTGTTTGCGGAGTGCGTAACAAGTAATTCGGAACGGTGTCAGGGCTTTGCGCCGCCGCATTCGGTCCGTATGTGAAATTCGCACGGAACGGAGCCAAGCCAAAAAACGGCACTAACAAAGTGCGCATCGGTGTATTCGAGATATACATACCGTAACCGCCGCGAATCACCATCTGTTTGTTGCCGTCGAACAACCGGTAAGCGAATCCGCCACGCGGGCCGATGTCGAAAAGCTGACTGATGTATATGTTTTTATCGCGTCCGATTTCTTCGGCGCTGGCAAATTTCACGCCGACTGAGGTGAAAGCATTCACCACGTTTTGCGTTGTCGTGCCGTTTTGAATGTAAGACGAAATCGGATCGGGGAAATAAAGCGTACGCGTTTTTTCATCAAAAGCATTGATCGCGTTATGTTTTTCGCTAAAGGCCGGGAACATGTCCCAACGCGCGCCGCCATTGAGCGTCAGCCGATTGGTCACGCGCCAACTGTCTTGAAAATAAGTGCCGAAATAACGCTCATTCAGTTTCATGAAATTGCGCTTGAGTCCGACCGTATAACTCGCCGCTGCGCCCAAGAAGAAATTCGCCGCGTCGAATCCGGTTTGCGGAACCGCTGCCGGAGCCGCCGCTGAACCCAACGTCGGGCTATGCAAGGCGGTCGCCAAACTGTTGAAGGCCGCCGAGCCTGAAATCGCACCTTGATCGGGTTGCAAATGTTGCCGCTGGTTGTTGAAACGCCAGCCGAATTCGATCTTGTGCGACGCTTTCAGCCACGAAAAATTTTGCTCGGCGTTGGTGACAATCGTGTAAAGCGCGCGGCGATTGTCGCCTTCGATGTAATTCATAAAACCGGTGCTGGTGATGTTGGGAAAGCCGAGTTCGCCGAGCGGATTAGGCAAGCCCAGCTTTTGCGAGAAATCTTCGGTGGTTGGACCCGTCAGCGTACGGGTGCTTTGCCACGTACGGTTGAAAATTGTTTCGACGAAAAACTTGCTCGAAAACAAATGCGTCCAGCTCATCG
>JABFSD010000095.1 GCA_013140935.1 Acidobacteriota bacterium | reverse complement strand
GCAGCGGAGATTTCAATTCAAGTTGTTGCGAAACGGTTCCGCCTTCGGCCAGCGTCGGACGACGGCCTAAGAAGACGCGCACCGAGAAATGATCGCCTTCGCGTACGCGGTCAATCGCGGGGTTCGTGACGACCGCAACGCGCTCTTGAAAGTAATCAGCCAGATTGCGACGAACTTTTGAGAACGCGGCGAGCGGGCCGTCGTAACCGAGTCCGCTCAACGGGTCTTTGTTCGTGACCATCGTCATCACGTTGTCTACTTCTTCTTTCGTCCAGCCCATCGCGCCGAGCGCATCGGTCGAAGCCAGCGCGCGTTCGATCTTTAAGATGCGCTGTTCTTTATCGTCTTCATAAGCGACGGCGTCTTCAGGCGATTCGTTTTCTAAAGTGACAACGACTTCGGGTTCGGCGGGCTTGACGGGAATAGCAAAACTTTTCGCGTTGAGCATGACTTCGTTCAAACGATGGAAGTCGTAACGTTGCGAAGCCAAGTCATAAATGCGCTGCTGCAATTCCTGATGCTCGAAAATTTCGACCGAATGATCGCGGTGAACGAGCAAGCCCATCTTTTCGCCGGGCGACATCGGACGCGGGTCAACGTCCATCGCTTCGAGCGGCACGACGCCTTTTTCTGACGAAGCGAAATACTCTTTCTCGGTCTTGCCGAACCACAACGGACGCAAGCCGAGCGCGTCGCAACTGAATACGACTTCGTCGCCTTCGCGCGCGATGATCGCGGCGGGGCCTTGCGCCATCGAACCGAACGCGCGACGGAAGTAACGATGGAAGTCTTTCATCGGCGAATCGAATTTTTCGGTTTCGCTCCACACGGGCGGGAAGATGATTTCGAGCGTTTCCATCAGCGACAGGCCGTAATTGAACATCAGGCTTTCGACGACGCGATCCAAAATCTGCGAATCACTGGCGTTGCCCGGCAATTGAAAGCCGAGCGAAATGGCTTCGCGCGTGAGCCGGTCAATCGCGTTGATTTCGCCGTTGTGGCCGAGCGTAGAAAACATCTGCGCTTTCTCAGCCGCCGACGTAGTGTTCGTCGAATAGCGTCCGTGTCCCAACGTGATCGCCGATTTGAAATCAGGGCTGGAAAGTTCAGGGAAGTAACGGCGCAAGGCTTCGGCATCGCCACGCACTTTATAAACGCAACTGGTCTTGCTCAACGAAGCGACGTGCAACGGCAGGTCGCGTTCGAGTTGCAAATGAAGCTGAAACGTATCGCGGTTTTCGAGCCGACGTGCGCCACGCGGAATCGCTGCGACTTGCCAATAACCTGGTTCGTTGTCGCGTCCCAACGGCCCTAACGTAGCCGGTTTGGTTTGCGCTTCCTGCGCGAGTACGACTTCCAGCCCGTGCGCTTCGCACAAGGCCAACGCGCGGCGCTTGATGTCTTCGTGCTGGGCGCGTTCGGCGGCGGGCAACAGAATGTGCGCGACGGTGAAATAAGAATGATCCACCGTTTCGCCGATCAGTTGATTGGCTTCGAGACGCTGCTTCCAAATCTGGCGCGGGATGTCGGTTTGAATGCCGCATCCGTCGCCTTCGCCCGCGATTTCGCCGGTGCGATGCCCCATCTTGGTGAGCGCCTCAATCGTGCGTTTGACGTTGCCGTGCGAAGGTTTGCCGTCGCGCTTCACGTTCGCCACGATGGCGCATGCGTCACGTTCCTGTTCGATGCCGAGCAATTCTAAAAGAGTCATAGTCGTTAGTTGATGATGGTGAAAGCAAAAACCCCAGCGAGCTTTTTTGGGCTTCGCTGGGGTTTGCTTTGGGTTTTGCGCTTTATTTGCGTTTAACTTTTGCTACCAGCGAAGCCTTTTACGTTTCGATACGAGAATCTTGTCCGACGAAAGCGGGTTTGCCGATGCCGCTTTTGACGGCGAGGCTGAGGCAATGGGTTTTACAGCTACGAAAGTCATTCGGGAAACCAAATCGTCGGGGTGTTTTTTTCTGGATACAGATTTGAGAACGCGGGCACGTTACACGCCGCCGCCGCATTTTGTCCAACTGGTCTGACCTGAGACGGCTTGAAATGATTTTATGTCACGATAACTCATCGTCATCATAACCAGCCTGAACAATCAGAATGATTCATCGTCATTCAATCGAATCTTTTATCGCCAGAGGAAGTGAAACGGAAGTCGTTGCCGAGCTATCAGAGGCGAACTACAATCCGGTTGCCGCAATTATTTCGTGAAAGGAACTAGCAACGATGAGACCTGCATTAGAACGCGCACCCGACACCGGTCAAGAATACGAGCTAATCAATGGGCAATGGGAGGCCAAAGAAATGGCTGGCTTAAAACACGGCAACACGATCATGCGATTGGGCGCAAGGCTTCAGCTTTTTGTTGAACAAAACGATCTTGGTCAAATTTACAGCCCCGACACAACCTTTCAAGTCGGCAGCAACCAGCGATTGCCTGATTTGTCGTTTGTAGTGAAAGGCCGCATCCCAACTGGAGAAGAACAATACGGCATCGGCAAGTTCGCGCCTGATCTCGCCGTCGAAGTGATTTCGCCCAACGACTTCTGGGATAAGGTGCAAGACAAAATCGCAGAATACTTTGCCGCTGGAGTGCGTGAGGTATGGATTGTTACCCTCTCACAACAAACGGTCAGCATTTATCGCTCGGCAACACAGGTTACGATTTTGACGGAGGCGGATGAACTCACGAATGTTGAATTGCTGCCCGGCTTCTGTTGTCGCGTGAGTGATATTTTCGGGCCGCGTTCAGCGCCTGCCGAAACAGAAGCATCGCCAGTAATTCACTGACGCGCTGGCATCCGACCTCAGCTATAATCGCTGCGCTCCGAAAAACCCCAGAGGCAATCATCCCAAAGGCAATCATTCATGTTACAGATTCAAACTCGCGTGAGCGGATCGGTCACGATCATCGAAGTCAACGGCAACCTCACGATTGGCCGCAACGAAGAAACGTTGCGCGAAACCGTGTTGCAACTCATCGCCGCCGAGCATCGCCACGTCTTGCTCAATCTTTATGACGTACCCACGATTGACAGTTCGGGCATCGGCGCGGTCATCAAATGTTTCACTTCGTTGAATGACAAAGGCGGCAAGCTCAAGGTGTTGCGGCCTTCGCGGATGGTGCGGCAACTGCTGACCATCACGGGCTTGCTTTCAGTCGTCGAAGTTCACGAAGACGAAGCGCAGGCAATAGCCTCTTTCTAAACTGGACAAGATTTTCAGGATGGACAGGATTAACTCAGAGGCTGTTGATTATCGCCTTTAAGCTCATCCCGTAAATCCTGAAAATCCCGTAAATCCTGTCTAATTTCCCCAAATGGCAAGCGCGCAAATCAAAGTCATCAATCGTTTCGGCGTCGAACGGCTCTTGCCGCTCGACAAGCCCGTATTCACCATCGGACGCAAAGCCGAAAACGATTTGCAGATGTTGTCAGACACCGTGTCGCGGCAACACGCCGAAATCCGTTTTGAGAACGAAGCCTTTTACATCTTAGACATCGGCAGCAAGCGCGGCACTTATGTCAACGACCAGCGCATCGAACGCGCCGCGCTCAGTCACAACGACCGCATTCGCATCGGCGGCGACGACGAACAACACATCATCTTTCTGGCGGAAGCCGTCGAAGAGACTTCGATCATCTTTGACACCGGCGCACATTCCATCAGCCTCACTTACGACCGCGCGCCCGAAGCCTCCGCCAACGAAGAATTGCAAAAACTCTCGCGTTACCTCGAAGTCAATCAGGCGTTCAAATTTTCGCTCAGCCCCGACGACGTGCTTTGCCTGATCGTAGACGCCGCCATCGAAATGGCGGTGGCCGAACGCGGCTTTCTGATGTTGCTCAACCAGAAAGGCGAACTCGAATTCAAGATCGCGCGCGACAAAGACCGGCGTTCGCTGGTCGGCAACGAATTCGCCATGAGCCGTTCGGTGGTCGAAGAAGTCTTCAAACAAAACCGCGCCGTCATCGTCAACGAAAGCACCCAAGCCGCCGAACTCGCGCGCCACAGCGTACGCGCGCTCGACTTGCGCACGATTGCCTGCATTCCGTTGCGCCGCTTTCGCATGAGCGAAAAGATGGATGCCACCGCCGTCTTGCAAAGCGACGTGATCGGCGTGCTTTACGTTGACAGCCATTTCACCCGCCAGCCGTTGACCAACACCGCTGTGCGGCTGCTTGAATCGCTTGCGTTTGAAGCCACCAAAACGCTCGAAAGCATCCGCCTGATGCACGAAGAGCGCGAAAAGAAGCAACTCGAAGAAGAGCTGCAACTTGCCGCGCAGGTACAAAGCGCGCTTGCACCTACGAATTTCAAACAACCCGCGCACTTTGAAGTCGCCGCTGCCATGCTGCCTTCGCGCGAGGTCGGCGGCGATTTTTATGAACTGATGACGCTCAAAGACGGACGTTGCGTCTTCGCGCTCGGCGACGTATCGGGCAAAGGTATCGCAGCCGCCATTCTCGCGGGCATGGCGCAAGGCGCGTTGCAGGCGCAATTCATCGCCAATCTAGCGCTCACCGACGTCATCACCAATCTCAACAAAACCATCGCGCAACGCTCTGACGCGAATCGTTTCCTTACGATGTTCTGCGCTACGATTGATGCCGACGGCCATCTGACTTACATCAACGCCGGACACAATCCGCCGCTGCTCTTACGCACTGACGGTACGCTTGAAAAGCTCTCGACCAAATCGGTCGTGTTGGGGGCTTTCGATTTTGCCAAATACGAAGCCAAACAAACGCGGCTGCAAGCGGGCGATGCGCTGGTAATTTATAGCGATGGCGTGACCGAAGCCGCCGACGCACAAGGCGAGATGTTCGGCGAAGACAGGCTGGACGCGCTCGTTCAAACCCACGGCGCGTTCTCGGCGGAAAACTTAAAAACCAGATTGCTCGATGAAGTCGTCCGCTTCACCAAAGGCGAACCGCAAAGCG
>JABFSD010000787.1 GCA_013140935.1 Acidobacteriota bacterium | reverse complement strand
ATATTTCGCAGCGCGTTCGAGCAAGCGCGAGTGCAGATAAAACACGTCGCCGGGGTAGGCTTCGCGTCCGGGCGGACGGCGCAACAACAAAGAGATTTCACGATAAGCCGCCGCGTGCTTCGACAAGTCGTCGTAAATGCACAACACAGCTTTGCCGCGATCCATAAAGTATTCGCCGATGGCGCAGCCCGAATAAGGCGCTAGATATTGCATCGCCGCCGGTTCAGAAGCCGAAGCCGTCACGATGATCGTGTAAGACATCGCGTCGTATTTTTCGAGCGTCGCTTGCACCTGCGCGATAGTCGAAGCCTTCTGGCCGATGGCGACGTAAACGCAAACCACGTCTTTGCCGCGTTGATTGATGATCGTGTCGAGCGCCACGGCGGTCTTGCCGGTCTGGCGGTCGCCGATGATGAGTTCGCGTTGGCCGCGTCCGATGGGAACCATCGAGTCAATGGCTTTCAAACCAGTTTGCATCGGCTCTTTCACGGGCTGGCGATCTACGATGCCGGGCGCGATGCGTTCAACCGTCATCTTCTCAGTCGTAGCCACCGGGCCTTTGCCATCGGTCGGAGCGCCGAGCGCGTTCACTACGCGACCGAGCATCGCTTCACCGGCGGGCACTTCGATAATGCGCTTGGTGCGTTTGACTACGTCGCCTTCTTTAATGCCCTGAAAGTCGCCCAGCAATACCGCGCCGACTTTGTCTTCTTCGAGGTTGAGCGCGAGCCCCGCTGCGCCGCCGTCGAACGCGAGCAACTCGCCCGCCATCACCTGTTCGAGGCCGTGAATTTCGGCGATGCCGTCGCCCACCTTAATTACCGTACCGACTTCGGCGACGGTCACGCCGCTGTCGAAATTCTCGATCTGCTGGCGAATAATCTTGCTTATCTCATCTGCCCTGATTTCGTTTGCCATGATTTCTCCGGTCTACGTAAAAAACTAATTTTGCATAAGGCGCTGTTTCATTTGCGCCAGTTGGTTCTTGATCGAACCGTCATAAATTTTGCTGCCGATGCGGGTAACGACGCCGCCGATGATGGCGTCATCCACTTTGAATTGCAGCCGCACGTCTTTGCCCGTCGCCTGTTTTAATTGGTCAAGCAAGAGCTTTTGTTCTTGGTCGTCAATCACGCGCGCCGTCGTGACTTCGGCTTCGACTACGTTGGAGCGCACGTCGAGTTCGCGGCTCAACGCTTGGTTCATCGCGTCGAGTTGATGCAGCCGGTGGTTTTCGAGCAACAGTTGCAAGAAGTTTTGCGAGGTCTGGCGCAACGACAAACGTGCGAGCAATTCTTTCAACACGCCGCGCTTGCGCTCGACGGCAATGACGGGACTGGCGAATACGTCGCGCAATTGCGCGTGGCCGTCCATCAGCGTGACGAATTGCGTCAACTCGGCGGCGACCTCTTTGGTTTCGCCTTTGGTGACGATCACATCCGCCAGTGCGCGGGCATAACGATTGGCAATAGTTGCAACACTCATATTTGCTTTATCCGACTTTAGTCAATTCGGCGCTCACGCTGCGCAACAGCTTGGCGTCGTCTTGCGGCGTGAGGTCTTTGCGGATCATTTGTTCGGCGAGTTCGACAGCTTTTTCCGCCGTGAATTCGCGCAATTGCACGAGCGCGGATTGTTTCGCGCCTTCGATTTCGCGCGCCGCAAGGGTGCGCAACTTTTCGGCATCCGCTTTGGTTTCGGTTTCGAGACGTTGGCGCTCGGCTTCGGCTTCGCGCACCGATTGATGGCGGATGTCGGCGAGTTCGGCGTCGAGCTTGCTCATCCGCACGCCCAACTCGGTCATCTTGGCGTCAGCCGCAGCCTTCTCTTTCGCCGCCTGATTCAACGCAGCACGCACTTCAGCCAGCCGCGTCGCAAAGAATTCGCGCGCGGGCTTGCGTACCAAAAAGTACATCACAGCAAGAAACAGCGTTAAGTTGAAGGCTTTAGAAACAATGGGCAGCCACCAGGCGCCTGCGCCCGAAAGCAAAATAGGATGGGAAAAAATCAGCGGCACAAAGAACGAAGCGTTCGATAACTGAACAGGGCTTTTCATTCGTGTTTGCAGGTCTCCTCCGTAACAGACTGAAGTCTGTTCTACGTTTTAGCGTTTCAACAACTGGGACGTAATCAACGAAGCCATCGCGCGGGCTTCGCTTTCAAGGTTTTGTTGGGCGGCGGCGGATTGTTGCGCCAGATCATTTTTGGCCGCAGCGATTTGCGTCGCCGTATCCTGTTTGACCTGTGCCAGCAATTCCTGCCGAGCGGCTTGGGCTTCTTTGCGTTGGGCTTCGAGCGTTTGATAAGCGTCGGCGCGCGCCGCGCTCAGTTGCGCTTCATAACCCTTCAGCTTTTCTTCGTATTGCCCCAGCAAGCGTTTGGCTTCACCCAGACGGCCTGCGCCCAAACGTTCGCGTTCGTCCAAAACCTGATTGATCGGTGCAAACAACGTGCGGTTCAAGATAAAGATCAACAAAAGAATGCTGATAAGAATAACCAGAAACGAACCGTCCACACTGATGACGCTACCGGCCAATAAGAAGATGGGTTGAACAAAATCCACGATGGTGTTTTCTCCAAAACCGGCTCGGAATGGGAATGCGCACCCGAACCGTTGAACTGTATAAATGCGAGCCGAAATTTAAGTCGGCGTAATTAGCACACGCTTTTAAGAAGTGTCAATACGTTGGCAAATCTATTTCATTTCGGTTGCCTCTTTGGGGAACTTTGCTATGCTCCGCGCCGTCAGTTTCAGGCAGACTCGCAAACCATCAAAGAAGTCTATGAAACCTAACTCATCGCCTTTCGCTCACGACGCCCTCAAACCATTCACGCGCCGTCTTATCCGAACGTTGACCTTGCGCCACGCGCTGCAATGGTGCGCGTTGTGGGGCTTCGTCTGGGGCACGGCGGTAGTCATGCTGCGCTGGCTGCAACTCGGTTCGTTCAGTCGTTGGAGCTTAGGCGCACTCGGCTGGCTCGTCGCCATTCTTGCCGCATATTGGCTCGCGCATCGCCAACAACCTGAATCGTCGAAGCTGCGCGCGCTGCTCGACCGCCACAATTCGGCAGGCGGATTGCTGATGGCCGCCGGCGAACAATCGCTCGGCGCGTGGCAATCGTCCGCAACACAAGCGCCTACGATTCGCACCAACTTCCGCGCTGCGTGGACGATATTCGCCGTATCCGCATTATTCGTATTGCTTGCTTTCACACTTCCCTTGCCGCGTTCGTCTGAAACCTTCGCGCATCCGCTCGACATCGCGCGCGAGACCGCCCAACTCAAAGAAGACATCGCCGCGCTCAAAGAAACCCAAACCCTCGCGCCCGAAAAAGCCGAGACGCTCTCGCAACAAATCGAACAGTTGCAGCAAAACGCGCAGGGCGATGATCCGGCCAAAACGTGGGAAGCGCTCGATCAAATGCGCAAAGCGCTTGAACAAAGCGCGCAACAGAGCGCCGAAACGGCTGCGCAACAACAGCAACAACTTACCGAAGCGACGGCACTCGCCGAAGCCTTGCAATCCGCCGCCCAGCAACTAGACGAAAAAACGCTGACCGCCGCGATGGAACAAATGGCCGGGCGTGCCGCCGAAGCCGCACAACAAAACGCCGAAGTCGCGCAAAACCTTTCGGAGGAATTGCAAAAGGCGCTGAAAGACGGTTCGCTCAAACCCGAACAACTCAAACAACTCGCACAGGCTTTGAAACAAGGTCAGGCCGGACTGAGCCAACGCATGAACAAACTCGCCCAGAGCGGCGCGGGACGCGGGATCAATCCGAATTCCCTGCCCAACGGCGAACTCAGCGGCAAGAGTGCAAAATCTGACTTGGCGGAATACCTCAAGAAAAACGCCGCGAAAAAATCCGTCAGCGAAGCCATCCGTGAATGGTCTGACGGCGGAAAAGGCGGCGTTGATCGCGGACGCGGCGACGCCGAACTCACCTGGTCTGACGGTTCAAAAGAAGACGGCGCGAAATTCAAAGAGAAGACTTTGCCTACGACGGGAGTGAGCGATTTGCAAAACACGGAATTGGTTGGCTTGAGCGCAACGACTCCGACGGCACAGCCGAACATTGCCGCACACGGCGCGTTGAACGGTGCGGCGACGGGCGGCGGTTCGGCGTATACGCAACCTGTCTTGCCGCGTCATAAGGGCGCGGTGCAACGTTACTTTGAGCGAAAGAAATAACCGCGCGGTCGTAGCACAAGATGCCATCTTGTGCTACGACCGCGAGCCACTTATGACCGACATCTTACAACCCGAAGAAATTCAACCCGCCGTCGCACTCGCCCAACGGGTCTTATCTGAACTCGACCGCGTCTTGCTCGGACGCCCCGCGCTGCATCGTCTCGTCGTCACCGGCATTCTGAGTCGCGGCCACATACTGCTCGAAGGGCTGCCCGGCGTAGGCAAAACCGCGCTCGTCAAAACCCTCGGCCAATTGCTCGACCTCGAAGCCAAGCGCGTACAGTTCACGCCCGACCTGATGCCCAGCGACATTCTCGGCGCGCACATTTTGCAGGAACAGGACAACGGACGCCGCGCGATGGAATTTCACGCGGGGCCGGTGTTCACCAACCTGTTGCTCGCCGATGAAATCAATCGCGCTTCGCCCAAGACGCAATCCGCCTTGCTCGAAGCTATGCAGGAACGCGCCGTGACTTTGCTCGGCACGACGCGCGCGCTGCCCGATCCGTTTTTCGTACTCGCTTCGCAAAACCCCATCGAACTCGAAGGCACTTACGCCCTGCCCGAAGCGCAACTCGACCGCTTTCTTTTCAAACTCAACGTCGGCGGTTCGGATGTCGAAACGCTCGATCAAATTATTTCTACGCGGCGGCGCGGAGAGGCTCCTGATGTGGCGCGGGTTTTAACCGGCGACGAACTGCAAATTCTTTTCGCCGCGATGGAGCGCATCTATTTGCCCAAAGCCGTT
>JABFSD010000961.1 GCA_013140935.1 Acidobacteriota bacterium | reverse complement strand
GTGATTGAATATCAGCGCCGCGCGTGAAGGCGGCTACCGGCTTGAAGTAAAAAGCGGCTGCGCCCACCGCCAACATGCAGGCGGCGTAGGCTAACGAAATTTGAAAAGCCGACCGAGCAGAACGAATGCGAAACGCCATCACACGAACTCCCACGCAGATGAGGATCGGGGCCATCGTCTTGTTTGCGTTATCTCTTGCAGGCCGGGATCAAAAAGCGTGCAAGTGAGGTGCGGTGAAACCAGGTGGTCGTTTCACCGCGCGGAGCATAACAGGCAGGTGTTAGGTGAACAATGCGTTGAGCAAAAAAGAAAGCCGCGCAGCCATTCCTTTTCAAGAATGGCTCCACGGCTCTTTATCACAGTGAGCGAGAACGCTCGCGCTCTAAGCTACAACGTCCAGCCCTTGCGATATTCGCGGTGCAGGAACTCGTTGGCTTTTTCGTTGTTGGTGACTTTGCCCGCTTCGCCGTCCCAACGAATCTGTACGCCCTGGCCCGTCTTCAACGCAACGATGCCGAGTACCATCGTTTCGGTGAGCCGCGAGGCGTATTCCCACGGCTCCACTGGTTTGTTCTTGCCCTTGATGGCGTTGGTGAACATGACGCGGTGCAGGTTGTCACCCTTTTCGTTTTTCACGGCGCGTTCATATTTTTGCGGCACTTTCTTCGCGTCTTCCATCAGCGATTCGGGGAAGAGACGCGGTTTCTTGCCGTAAGTCTCGTGCATCAAGATGCCTTTCGAGCCAGCGATAATCACGCCGCCGCCGCGTTCGAGCGGTACGTCAGCCGGCAAAAAGTCAGGACGCGGAGCCATCAAGCCGCCATCGCACCAGATCATTTTCACCGGCGGTTGTTTGCCGCGTGCCGGGAAGTGATAGACCACTTGGGTGCAGCGCGGATGCGAGACGATGTTGCGTTTGTTGTCTTCGCCCCACGGCGTCGAAGTCGCTTCAATCGTTTCGGGGTAGCGCAAATCGAGCGCCCAATAAGGATGATCCATCAGGTGCGCCGCCATATCGCCCAGCGCGCCAGTGCCCCAATCAACCCAACCGCGCCAGTTGAACGGATGATAAATCGGGTGGTATTCAACCTCTGGCGCGGGGCCTAAATACAAATCCCAATTCAGCGTGTCGGGTTTCTTAAATTCGTTCATCATCAACCCATTCGCGGCGGCTTTGGCGAACATACGATCCGTCCAGTCGTTGCCGAATCCGCCGGCCTCGGGGTTGACCGGTGGCTTGCCTGGACGCGGAATGCCTTGCGGCCAGATGGGGCGATTCGTCCAAATGAATACTTCTTTCACTGGCCCAATGATGCCCGCTTGCACCCATTCATTGATGAGACGCGCTTCGTCGTTCGAGTGTCCTTGATTGCCCATTTGGGTGACGAGCTTGGGATTTTTCGCCGCCGTTTCGCGCAACACGCGCGCTTCCTGCACCGACCAGGTCAGCGGCTTTTCGCAATAAACGTGCTTGCCGGCTTCGAGCGAATGTTTCGCCGCAATCGCGTGAATGTGATCGGGCGTTGCCACAATCACCGCATCAATATCTTTCTGTTGATCGAGCATCTTGCGGTAATCGTCAAAGCGTTTCGCTTTGTCGTAAGCCGCTTTCAATGCGATGCGGTCTTCGTTCGGTTTGCCGTCGCGGCCTTTGGTCGAAGCTTCGACTGCTTTGTCAACGTAACCGAAATCCACATCGGCCAACGCGACGATGTTCTCGCCCGCTTTGACCAACTCGGTCGCGTCTGAAGCGCCCTGTCCACCGCAACCGATGACGGCGATATTGACCTTGTCGTTGGGCGCGATGTATCCGGGGCCGCCCAGCACGTGGCGCGGTACGATCATCGCCGCCGTTGCGGCACTTGTAGTCGCCACAAAATTCCGTCGTGTCAGATTGTTTTTCATAACCTCTCAAGTCGCTTTCTGTTTGGTGAAATGGTTTTGCGTAAGGGATTGCGCACCACAATCTAGCGCGTCCGCCGCCGGATTGTAAATTCCGGCATCGTGTT
Organism: Acidobacteriota bacterium; assembly: GCA_013140935.1. Taxonomy (GTDB): domain Bacteria; phylum Acidobacteriota; class Blastocatellia; order RBC074; family RBC074; genus JACPYM01. The sequence continues at coordinate 2,944 of JABFSD010000961.1, read as the reverse complement.
ATGATGCGCGGGCAATTTTGAGGAGGTAACTATGTCGAAACAAAACGGGTCAAAACAAACCGAGACAAAACAAAACGGACACAAGCTCATCAAACCGCGCCGCCCGCGCCCTTACGCGAACGACCTGCCTACGCCGGAAGAGGCGCAGGCTTATGAGGATTACCTCAAGCAGTTGCGCGAGTGGCTCGATGCGTTGAGCGATGAAGAACACGACCGGGCTTTTATCCATAAGCTGACCAGCATGGAACAAGAACACGTCACTACGATGATCACTTACGACAACTATCAGAAAGGCGGGCCATTGCGTGAATTACTCGAAGGAACGTGCCTCGAAGGTACTCTTTGATACTCAGGTTTACATCTCTTACGGCGCGATTATCGCCCAGCAGAAAATTGTTCCCGGATGGCATTCCGTGGTGGTTTGGCAGGAACGCATGGCGGGTGCCAACGGTCGCAAAGATTTGCGCGAGATGGAAGCGCGTTGCAAAAAGATCGAACAGGAAGGTCGCCTGCTCATCCCCAACCGCGAAGCCTGGATGGCCGCCGGACGCATTCTGAATAATTACCTCAGCGATTTGAGCCGAGCGCATCCCACCCGCGAACGTCCCGCGCTCAGTCACGCCGAAAAACAAAACCTCATCCGTGACGTACTCATCGCCGTCTCAGCCAAACAGGCCAGCATCACGCTCGTATCAGACAACAAAGATTTCCCTACGATTCAGCGGTACTACGATTTCAAATGGAGCAGCGGAAAGGATTGGTTCACCGCTTGAGTCATCTATGAATCCCACCAACGCTCGCACCAAATTTCTCTGGCTGATTTATTCACTGGCCGTCATCACCTATCTCGACCGCGTATGCATCAGCGCCGCCGCGCCCGCTATCACGGCGGAGTTCGGCTTCACACCCACGCAGATGGGTTACATCTTCAGCGCCTTCACCTTTGCTTACGCCGTGTTTGAAATTCCCAGCGGCTGGATGGGCGACCGGTTCGGTACGCGGCTGGCGCTGACGCGCATCGTGTTGTGGTGGTCGCTGTTCACCGCGTTGACCGGAGCAGCGCTCGGCTTTTGGTCAATGGCGGCAATTCGATTTTTATTCGGCGCGGGCGAAGCGGGAGCCTTCCCCAACATCGCGCGCAGCGTTTCGCAATGGTTGCCGCCCGCGCAAAATGGACGCGGCTTGAGCGTGTCGTTTATGGGCTTGGCTACCGGCGCGGCCTTGAGCGCGCCGCTGGTGTTGACGCTGCTCAAATATCAAGGCTGGCGTTGGACGTTTCTCGAATTCGGCTTGCTCGGTGTGGCCTGGGCCATCGTGTGGTATCGCTGGTTTCGTGATTGCCCGCAAGATCATCCCGGCGTCAACGACGCCGAACTGATGTTGATTCAACCCCCTGACGTGCCGCGCGTTGACGTAACGCATCACATTCCGTGGCGGAGGATTTTCACGAGCGGCAATCTGTGGACGATCTGCGCGATGTATTTCGCTTACGCTTACGGACTGTATTTTTATCTCACCTGGCTGCCGACTTATCTCATCAAGGCGCGCGGTTTCAGCCCTGATTACGCGAAGTGGTATTCGGCCCTGCCGTGGGTTTTCAGCGCGTTCACCTTTTGGCTGGGCGGACAACTCACCGACCGTTTGGCAAAAACGCACGGACTCAAAATCGCCCGCGGTGGCGTAGGCGCAACCGGTTATGCCCTGAGTGCTGCGTTGCTTTTCATCGTCACGCAAGTCAGCAACAACGTGCTGGCCGCCATCTTGCTGGCGCTCGCACAAAGTTCGGCGGCGCTCACAATCAGCGCAGCCTGGTCAGTCTGCCTCGACGTAGGCCGCCGCAACGCCGGCGTCGTCACCGGTTTTATGAACACCTTCGGCAACGTAGGCGGAACCATCGCGCCGCTCGTGACCGGCTATTTAGTCGAACATTACGGTTCGTGGAATTTGCCTTTTTACGGCATGGCAGCGGTGTTTGTGTTGGGCGCGGTGTTGTGGCTGTTGGTGAATCCTTACCAGTCAGTGCTGGAAGCGGCACCGTCTGCATAACGAATGAATCCATCGGAAGCAGAACCTTTCACCAGCTTTGCCGATGAATTCGCTGCGCTTGAATACTTGATGTTTATTTCCCGCGCTTCGACAGGCGGGGTGAGTGACGCTTGAATCTGGCTGAGTTAAGCAAAGCGGCACAATGCTTCACCGCCACCGCCGCATGTCCCACTGCCGTAGCCACACTCAAACAAGCGGGCTGAGCCACATCGCCGACCGCATAAACCATCGGCAACGAAGTCTGCTGATTCTCGAACACTCGCACGTAACCCGCTTCGTTCAATTCGATTTGACCGGCAAACAATTCAGTGTTCGGCACAATGCCGGCGCGAATGAAGATGGCAGCCGTTGGCAAGGTTCGGCACAAGCCTGTTTGCAGGTTTTGCACTTCAATGCTGTCAGCGTGAATCGCCAGCGGTAAGGTGTGGCGCAAGATCGTGAGGTTCGGCGCAGCCTCTGCCGCCGCCAGCCATTCGGCCCGCGCACGAAAGCGGTCAGAGCGATGAATCAGCGTCACGTGCGCGGCGGTGCGCGCGAGGATGTTCGCGTTTTCTACGGCAGAATCTCCACCGCCGATGACGCAAACCGATTGGTGGTGATAAGCGCGTGCGGCGTTGGCGTCTACGTGATGAGCGAGGTCTTCGCCGGGAATGCTAAGCCGCCGCTGCCGCGCTCCGGTAGCGATGATGAGCGCGCGCGCCGTCAGCGTTTCGCCGTTGCAAACTACCGCTTTTCTTGCCAGATCAACCGACTCAATCTGACAACCCAGACGATAGTTCAACGACAACGTATCTACGTGGTGTTTGAACGCATCGCGCAACGCCTCGCCGTCCGCCGCCAACAAGCCGGGATAATCCAACACCGGATGAAACATTTGCCGCAACTGTCCGCCGAGTTC
>JABFSD010001154.1 GCA_013140935.1 Acidobacteriota bacterium | reverse complement strand
CGCCAGCCAGACCGCCGCGGCCATGCCGATTCAGGCGCTGGGGATTTTCGTATCGATCATCATGGCGATCGGCTCGAGCTTTGCGGCGATGAACACGATGTATGCGGCGGTGGCGCGGCGCTCGGCTGAAATCGGTACGTTGCGCGTGCTGGGCTTTTCGAAGCCGGGCATCCTGTTCAGCTTTTTGATCGAAGCTCTATTGTTGAGTTTGCTCGGCGGCATTCTCGGCTGTCTGCTCGTATTGCCGCTGAATGATTTCACGACGGGCATTGGCAGCTTTGTGACGTTTAGCGAGTTTACGTTCAACTTTCGGATTACGCCCGCGATTATGCTTACGGGGATTGCGTTCGCAGTAGTGCTGGGCATCATCGGCGGACTGTTTCCAGCCGGAGCGGCGGCGCGGAAAGAGATATTGACGGCGTTGAAGCAATCGTAATCAAAACGTAGTAACGACTTCAGTCGTTCCGTTTAGGAAAGGCGATAGGACGACTGAAGTTGTCACTACGTGTAGCAGAAAATATGCAACCAGACCTGAATAGCCTTCGCATAGACAAGTCGCTCAAAAACACTCCCTCTGGTTCCGGCATATCGCGCTGGGCCAAGTGGTGGATCATCGGTGGCGTATTGCTTTTCGCCGCGTTGGGCGCAGCACGTTTTATTTCGAGCAAGGTGAACGCTCCGCTCGAAGTCGAAGTCGCGCGCGCTACGAAAACCACTAACAACGCCGCCAGCGCAGGCAGCGTAGTCTTGAGCGCGACGGGTTACATCGTGGCGCATCACAAGATTCAGGTGGCTTCAAAAGTCGTAGGCAAAGTCGCCTGGATCGGCGTCGAGAAAGGCGACCGCGTCACGCAAGGCCAGACCATCGCGCGGCTCGAAGACGACGAATATCGCGCGCAGTTGCAACAGGCCGCCGGTCGCTTGACGACGCTCGAAGCACGCTTGCTCGAATTGCAAAACGGTTCGCGCCCCGAAGAAATTGATTTCGCCCGCGCCAACGTTGACCGCGAACGCGCCGATCTCGCCAACGCCAAAGTCAGCCTCGACCGCATCGAACGTTTGCTGAAAGCGCAAGACATTGCGCAGCAGGAATATGACAACGCCAAGGCGCGTTATGACGCACAGGCCGCGCGCGTGGCTTCGATGGAAAAGATGTTTCAACTTGCCAAGCTCGGCCCGCGTCAGGAACAAATCGCGCAGGCGCGCGGCGAGATCGAACAGGCCAAAGGCGCAGTCGCGCTGGCTGAAACGCAATTGAACAACACGATCATTCGCGCGCCGATTCGCGGCACGATTCTCGAACGCATCGTCGAGCGCGGCGAATTCGTCACCACCGGTTTTGTCGGCGACCGCGGCGCGAAAGGTTACGTCGTCTCGATGGCTGACTTGAACGATTTGCAGGTTGAGCTCGACATCAATCAAAACGATTTCGCCAAACTCGCGCAGCGCCAACGCGGCACGATTCGCACGGACGCTTACCGCGACCGCAGCTATGAAGGCTTTATCGAAGAGATCGCGCCCGAAGCCAATCGGCAAAAGGCTACGGTGCAGGTCAAAGTCAAAGTGACGAATCCTGACGGCGACCTGCGCCCTGACATGAACGCCAGTGTAGACTTTCTGGCCGACGCGCCTGTGACTAAAAGCGAACCGGCGAAACCGGCGGTTTATGTTCCGGCGGCGGCGGTGCGTGATGGCGCGGTATTCATTTATCTCAACGGACAAGCCGTGCGACGCGCGATTAAAACCGGAGCGACGAATGCGCAAGGCGTGCGCGTAGAAGAAGGCTTGATCGGCGGCGAAGAAGTCATCATCAACCCGCCTGCAGAACTCAAAGACGGAGGCAAAGTAAAAATCAAATGAGCAATATCGCTATCGAAGCCCGCAATCTGACCAAAGAATTCAAACGCGCCGAGTTTCACGTCACGGCGCTCAAAGACGCCAACCTGCAAATCCGGCAAGGCGATTTCGTAGCCTTGATGGGGCCTTCGGGTTCGGGCAAGTCTACGTTGTTGCATCTGATGGCGGCGATGGACCGCCAGACGAGCGGCGAGATCACAGTCTTTGGGCAAGACCTCAAAACCCTGAGCGACGCCGAAATCGCGCGCTGGCGCAACGCGCACATCGGCTTCATCTTTCAATCGTTCAATCTGATTCCGGTGTTGACCGCGCTCGAAAACGTAGAGCTTCCGCTCAAGCTGACCAAACTCAACAAGCAACAACGCCGCGAACACGCCGTGCGCGCATTGGAACTCGTCGGTCTCGGCGACCGCTTGAGTCATACGCCGCGCCAACTTTCGGGCGGACAGGAACAGCGCGTCGCCATCGCGCGCGCCATCGTCACCGACCCTGACTTGTTGTTGGCGGACGAACCCACGGGCAATCTCGATGCGACCTCTGCGCGCGAAGCGTTGACGTTATTAGGGCGACTGAATAAAGAATTCGGCAAAACGATTGTGATGGTTACGCACGACGCGCATGCGGCGAAAACGGCTTCGCGCGTGCGGTATTTAGAAAAGGGTACGTTGTTGCCGGAAGGGCAGAAGCCAGAGGATTAAAACTACGAAGGTAAGCGTCAGGCTGTGGCAGCTTGTTGAGTCACCCATTCTTCAAAGGCGAGCAGCGTTTCCAACTCACCTTCGTCGCGGTAACGATTCAGGTATTCAGTCAAACTTTCGCTGGTAAGCAACGGCACCGCGAGGCTGCGTTCGACAGGCTGATATGCGCCGTCTTGTAATTGATAGATCACGACGCGCTGTGTGTCGTAATGCCAAATTTCCGGCACGTCCAACGCCGCGTAAATGGGAAACTTTGAAAGCGATTCGTGAAAAACATCTACCTCGACAGCAACATCGGGGAAAGGGTCTTGCGCAAAGTCCAAAGTGATTTTGTTACCGATGAGGGTTACGCGCTGCACGTAAAAGCAGGCATCAGGTTCATTGCCTTTTCGCTGCCGGTCGCTCTTGAGCGTTGTCGAACCGAAAAAACGAATGTTCAGACGCAATCGCAAGCTAATGATGTTCATCAAGCGATTGAAAAACATGGCATAGCTTTCGTGCGAAGCTGAGACGGGCATGATTTGCAACCTCCCTGCGTCATAACTGAGGCGCACACGTTTCACTTCAGGCAGCGCGCGAAGCCAGTCTTCATACTCATCCCAACTCACGCCCTGCAATGTCAGCGTGACGTAATCAGGCAACTCATCCAGCAAAGAGAGAGGGATTTTTCTTTTTAAACTAGGAACAACCGCTAAACTCATACGACCTCAATTAAGCGTGCCTCGGTGAAAGTGCCAATTCTTTTTCGTGCGCGTGCGATTTCTTCAACTGGCGTTCGAGCTTCTTGATTTGAATCAAATGCTTCGGATTGAACGCCAGCGACGGGTAATAGCAATTCGACTCGTGCGTACAAAAGCAATCATTCTTGACGTGAGCGCGGCGCACTTTCATCTCAGGCGAATTCCACAGCGCCCAGAAATCCCAGTTGTAATCGCGCAGGTTGCCGACCGCATCGAGTTTCTCACAGCTTGAAACCGTGCCTTCGTCATAGATCACGCCGCCCGTCGTACCCGCGTGGCAACGCAGTTGAGCTTTGTGTTGCTCTTCGGTGCGCGCGATGAGTTCGTGCATGTAAATATCAATCGCCGCCTTGAAATATCCGCCCTTGCCCTGGTAATGGTTCTTGATGACGCCGCGTTGCGAGTCGTCGTCAATCAGCGCGGAGAGCTTGCGGTAACGCGAAATATCAATGTTCAACTCCTGCGGGTCTTTTGACGGCGGACGAATGTAATTGACGTTGATCTTGTCGGGCTTGAGTTCGTAACGCAGATAATCGTACCAATCGAAAATGCGCTCCTGATTCGAGTTCATGAAGCAGGTGCAAGTCTGTACGTCGAGGCGCGGGATTTCTTTTTGAATTTCCTGCAACTGGCGCGCAGTCGAAATCGCGCGATCCCAACTGTCTTTCTTACCGCGAATCTTTTCGTGGTCTTCTTTGAGTCCGTCAATGCCGAGCGCGACGGTGACGTTGAGGTTGGGGCATTCGTCGAGAATGCGTTGCACGTCGGGCATGATGCGTTGCTGAATGCCGCCGTTCGACATCAGATAAACCGATTCGAGCTTATTGTTTTCGTAAAAAGCGCGCACAACTTCGGGCAAATCTTTGCGCGTGAAAGGTTCGCCGCCCGCGATGATGAGTACGGGCAGCGTACCGCCCAGCGTCTCGCTGATGCGTTGCAATTGCGCGGTCGTCATCTGCGATTTTTTGCGTTCTTTGTCGTCGAGTTCTTCGGTGTAAAAACAATGCGAGCAGCGCATGTCGCACACCGACGTAATCAAAATGTTCAAAATCACGGGCGAAGTAACGCCGCCCATCATCACTTTGCCGTAACGTTTGACGAGTTCGAGGTTGTAATCCATATAAATTCTTTCTGTAAAAGGATGCGTGAAACGAGCCGTATTAGGCGTTACCGATTCGCGCAAAGTCAAACTTCACATCATCACTTCAATGGGGCTTCAACGGGGCCTCAACTTGCCTGACGCCGCAACGGTTCGCTATCTTCACGATACTCTTATGAACCGCTCCACTGCATCACTCAATGGACGCGCCGAACTGGCGTTGATCGCGCTCGCCCTGATCTGGGGCACGTCGCACGTCATCACTAAAAACATTCTGACAGCGCATACGCCGTTTTTTTATAACAGCCTGCGGTTCGGCTTTGCGTCGTTGTGTTTCGGCTTGCTCTTTGCCGGACACTTGCGCCGCGCTCAACCGCGCGAAATCAAACAGGGCGCATTGCTCGGCTTGTGCAGCTTCATCGGCATCATTTGTTATTCGGTCGGATTGATTTTCACAGCGGCGTCAAAGGCCGGATTCATCACGGGCCTTTATCTCGTTTTCACGCCGCTCGTAGCCTTTGCGCTCTTCCGCGCACGCCCGGCGGCTGACCATCTCGTCGGT